>JBAWXL010000148.1:0-11647 GCA_037144095.1 Bacteroidota bacterium | reverse complement strand
ATAGATAAATAAAATTAAATTATTGTGAATTACATCAATTATTATAATAGTCAATGTAAAAAGGATTCCTATTTGAGGTCGTAAGATCAGAAGCAGGGCGGCAATTATGTCAATTAAAGTCAAGGAATCCCAGAATATTGTTGATATAAATGGATGATTAATATTATGAGAAAATAAACCATTTTCTATAATCCATAAAATATGAGTCGAAGCCCCGATTAACATACAAATGGCTTGTATTATCAATATGAGTTTTGTTTTGTTATTTAGAGTTTTAAAAAGCATTTCAGTTATCCGGTTTAACAGAATTCTTTTTTTAAGTTTGTTGCTAAGGGTTCGCAGATTTACGATGAGTGGGTTTTTCTGCACAAATGTTGATGCGGTGAACCAATGTTTGATTAACCACAAATGTGTCTGCGGAGAATTGAACCGCCACTTTTACCAAACCCGAATTAGGTGCTGCCATTATTTTAGCATTCTTAGTTTGTGCTTAATAAATATGCTTATTAAAATTCCTACTGTTATTATCGTCAAAAAATTAATAGTAATTGTTGCGACTTCAAATCGATAACTCCTATCAATTCCAAATTTGACAGAATACAAAATGAATGAAAGAACCGTGAACAAAAATGAAGTAATAAGTATCAGTCGAATAGCTTTTTGTAAGCATTTTTTTTTAGAAAAGATAAAGGCTAAAAACAAAAATGAAATACTCATTGAAATGTAACCTAATTCTTCCATTGCTATAAATATCCCGTGTCCATTATATTGTGTAAGTAAAGCAATACCATCAGTCTCTCCTTTCATCATACTCACTGGAACTACTGAAAATTGAACAAAGTATGCAATCAGTAGAACAATAGTAGAAATAAGAGCAAAAGCAACGCTAATAGTACTAAATAACCTATTCTCTGGTGGTGCAAAAAAATGAGTTGAAATAATAAAAATTAAATACGCAAATAACTGAAAAATTGCTAAATACATCCAGTAATAATCTCTCGGGTAATATGAAAGAATATCAGAAAATGGATAACTCATACAATTGTCTGGACAATAGGGCCCCGATGGCGGAATAGCCGTCATAGCAAATCCCAAAGTAATAATTGTCAAGAAAGTTAAAGATATTGATGAGAACAAACCAAATTTTAAAATTGTAGTTTTCGAATCCATAATTTTTTATTTTGTAATCAATGTAGTATGCTTTTTTTTAGCTTACACCCAACGGTTTAGTGTATGTACCGTAAGAAATTTCGGTTCAGTTTCCTTACCACCGACACAAAAGTTTGAGCGGGCAACAATGCTTGAATATCCGCTGAACCCCTTATGGCATTTACACTTTGCTCCCATGCGTTTATTTTTCGTTATTCAATTCATGCATTTTAATGGCACAAGAGCAGTATCCGTGTGTTATCATACAGTTCCCGCCCCATATTGAAAAAATGCCCCAAAACAAAGGCAAATCCAATACTTCAATATATGATGGAGCAACTTTTAAAAATGGTATTTGATAAATAGCATAAGCTGATACAATACTTCCTATTGTTATAGCGATGTGTCCAACTATTATCGAAAGATTTCTGTTTTGTGTCCACCCTACTCTCAAACCCCAAAAAACAAAGAACAAGCCAATAGCAATACCTATAAAGCGGATTGGCTCATAGGATAAAATAATTTGAATAATGTTCAATAAAGCTACAATTACACCTATATAAAATGTTATTCTTGCTTTCATAATTTTGAAATAAAATTATCATAAATGCTGAGTATTTCACCTTTGAAGTTCTCATCATTCAAATGAGTTTTCATAAATGCATTTGAATTTTCTTTTAACTCATCTGGCAATACTAATGTAATAGGAAATGCTTCGCAGTGTAAACACTTTTCTCCTGCATGTCTTTTAACTTCTTTAAAAACAATATTATGACCAAATTTTTCATCTTTCTTTTCAAAAGTGCTACCACAGCATGTTACAAATATTAGTTGCTTAATATTTGAAATATTCTTAGCGACAAAATTGTGCAAAGGAACAATAAGTTGGCCCATCCAAATAGGTCCGCACAATATTACTCTTTCATAATTTTCAATTCTCGTCTTAAGTCTTCTGTTGCCAAAATTTAATTTCATTAACATCAGAAGATGCACATTTAAATGAGGTTTAATTTCTTCAATATCGCAGTCTAAATCCTTTGCAATTTTTTTTGCCAAATATCTGTTACTACCTTTGTGCGAATAAAAATAGACAATTGTTTTCATTGGTTTATGATATTTTTGTATCCAGAACATTTTTTTTACTAATATGTCCTATGCTAATTCCACAATTCATTATGCAAGAGGCAATCATTTCATCGTGAATTATTCTTTTGACATATCTAATTCTTTTCATTGTTCTTGTTGTTCTTCAAAATGCATGGTAAAATTTGGCTTGAAGAATAGAAGTAGGGAATATATTTTCTATTCTCATAAGCTAAAATGTTTATTTTCATTTTGCTAAATTATTCTTATTTAATATCGTAAGCAAAAATTCCATACTGTCAAATTAGCTTTTTATTAGTTCTATACCCTATATATTTATCTGCGTATATATTCCTTGCAATAATTTTTTCAAAGTCAAAAAGCATCACCAAAATTACAAATAATTCTATTCCAAAAACATTTCTATAAAAATCATAAATTTTAGTCTTTATTAGATATCAAAGTCTTGGGTGATTTTTAAATGATTAAACATAATACCTAAGTTTGCTTAAGCACTCTTTTTTTTCTGAGAAAATTAAAGGAAATAAAAATCAACAGCAGCGCTAAGAGAATGGCTATTAGAAAATAATTCAAGTGTCCCGCATTATTATTTGAAATGTAAAAAGTAGGTCCCATGAATCTTCCGATAAGAATGCAAACCGACGCATAGGCCGTTGCAGAAATAAAAGCAAGGGGTAGGAATTTGCGGGGTGAAACATGAAGCAAACCCGTAAAAACAGAAATATAACCTCTTATATAAGGCGTAAGTCTACCTAAAAAAATTGCCCATTGTCCCCCTTTTGCAATTCGGGTCGAAAACTTAACAATAGTTTTTTGAGAAATGGGCAACCAGCGGGGCTTATGCTGAATGATATATAAACCGAAAAAATAGAAGCTTAAAAAAAGGATAGTCGTGCCAATAAAATCAGCAACCACCACCACCAAAAAAACCAATGGCAAAGAAAGAATTCCTTTGTAGGCAAGAAAGCCCGAAAACACAAGTAGAAGCTCGTTAGGCACAGGATTTGGGACTCCCAATTCTTGAATGAAAACCAGCAGAAATATGGCTAAATAGCCATAATCAGAAATAAAGGAAATTAACTCGATGGGCATAACTATTTTGATTTGAGTTTAGGGTGATGATTCATTTATTAAGATAAAAATGACGATACAAAAGTAAATATAACTAATTTTCATGATGTTAATGAATCATGAAGTTTAAAATAAGAAATTGTTTCTAATTGAATTTTTCATAATCAAATTTATAAAACGAATATTCCTTTTGTAATATGGATGAAAACGAATAGATTTTTGCAAATTCCATTTGCTAAGAAAAACCTTTAAGGAATTGATGTTACCGAATTATTATGTAAGTTTAATTTTCATAAAGATTCATTCATATTGCAGCGCCACAATTTAAACTAAAGATAATTCATTGGTAATAAACACAACATATTCGAGGTCTAATTTTGCATCCAATTTTAACCAATAAATTATTAGAATGAGAAAACAATTACTTTTTATCTTACTAAGTGCTATTGCCACTCTAAGCTTTTCGCAAAATGGAGCCTGGTATAAAGGTGATTTACATTCACATAGCACCTATAGCGATGGAAATTCTACCGTTTCAAGTATTATTGCAAATGCCGAAAGCAAAGGGTTTACTTTTTATGTATTAACAGACCATGATAATACTTACACACCAAATGTGGGCAACCCAAAGCATTGGACCGATACTGCTTATCATAGCAATCAGATGATTTTGCTTTATGGCACTGAATGGACAACCAATAATGGTCATGCCAATATCTGGAATAGCAGCCCATTTCCTTATGATGAAATTTTTTCTGCAAATTTAGCAGGTCAACCTGATGTGGCGGCTCAAATTGTAAAATCACAGGGAGGCATATTTTCTATCAATCATCCATTAAATGGAGCCTTGCTTTGGGGCTATGATTATAATTTTGAATTTCAAAGTATGGAAATTCTCAATGGCCCAATCTCCTATTTATTAAGCAGCAATAAAAACACCATAACAAATGTTTGGGAACCTCAATTGCTTTCTGGAAAAAGAATTACTGCGGTTGGCGGAAGCGATATGCATCATTTAGACGCACTCATTACTGCTTTGTATCCAAATTTGGGCTCTCCCACCACCTATGTCTATTCCAGCTCTAACAATGCTGATGGAATTATTGATGGAATCAGAAAAGGACATGTTTGTATAAGCAATTCGCCAAGCGAACCGCATCTCGATTTTTTTGCAGATATAAATCAAACAAACCAATTCAATTATATGATGGGGGATAATATAGCCGACATAAACTCTTCAATAAACTTTAAAGTAAACTTAATTGGTTCGCAAAGCAATCTAACTTTTCAGGTAATTAAAAATGGTGTTCCATTATATAATCAACCACTTTCAATTTCTCCTTCAGATTCAAGCATCGAATTTTCGGATATACCCGGACAAAAATCATTTTATCGCATCGAATTACTATCAAATGGAAGCCCAATTTCGTGGACCAATCCAATATATTTTGGTTATGAAACACCTGAAGTGGCTTCAATAAATAATAACTCTGAACTTAGTAAAATTGAAATTTACCCTAATCCAACCAATGATGATGTGTACATTCGAAATAAAACCAATGAACCTATCAACATCAAGCTTTATAATATTCACGGTGCAACCTTAGCTAATGTATCATCGAGTGAAGAAACTATTAAAATTGATTTAGAAACCTATAGTAAAGGAATCTATTTTATTAAGATAAATGATAGCAAGACTTTTAAGATAATCAAACAGTAGAAATTGTCCAAAGCTAGTTGTTTTTAATTCTGAAAAATCTTATGATGCAATATTCATGAGATTTTTTTATACACATGAATTTTCAACTATTTGATTTTTTCTTGATAAAAATAATTTGGAGCAAATATATTAGGAAGGTATCTAAAAAAAGAAAACTGCCACTTAAGTGACAGCTCCTTTTTTACATCAATAGTCAACTAAACCAGATGCAAAAGTAAAGAGTTTAATTTATTCCCAGGTTAACCCAATGTGAAGAATAGAATAATAAATTGGTTTTACTATTTAAGTGGTTAAGTATGAAATAGATCACTTAAATTGCACTGTTTTTAACATTGAAAGTGCACCTGATGACATCATTTCAATTCCAATAGATAAAACAATAAAACCCATTATTTTCGAAAATGATTTCAATCCGGCTTGACCTGTATATTTCAACACCTTAGGAGCTATTGAAAATAAGAAGAATATACAAAGTATCACGCTTATTATTGCCAACATTATAGTAAATGTGTTCACAATTTCAGGATTTGCAATTGATAAATTTATTAGTAAAGAAATGGTGCCGGGTCCCGCTAAAAGTGGCATCGCAAGCGGACTAAAAGCAATATCTTCTTTTTCTAATGATTCTTTCATAATTTCTCCTTTTATATCGCTTTTATGTTTCGAATTCAGCAACAAAAATCCCGATCGTGAAATCATGATTCCTCCTGCAATTTTTAGAGCATTAATTGAAATTCCAAAAAATGTAAGAATATACAATCCGGCAAAGTAGGAACAAATGCAAATAATAAAAATATAGATACATGTTTTTCTGATTTGATATTGCCTCCATTTTGATTCATGATGTTCAGTCAAGGTGATAAACACAGGAAGTGCACTTATTGGATTTATAAGAGCAAAAAGAGAAATAAAACTTGCTACATAAAAAGCAATTGACATAAGTGATGGGTTTTTAAGGTAAAGATTTTGCAGCTCATTTAAAGTTTTTTTCGAGTCAGATTAGAATATGAACAAATTTTAGAGTATAAAAAAGACTGCCATTTTAATGACAGTCCTTTTTCACTTTTTACGTTAATGTTCAATTTATTTTTTCTCTTAAAACTTGTGCAAAAATAGACTTGTTTATTAAAAATCAGGTTAAGACTACATGAAGAAAACAATAACAAATTGGTTCAGTGAAATCACTTACAAGTAAAAATTATAATTGTCATTAACTATCTGAATATCTATGATATATATCTATTTCTATTGTTGAAAGAATGTTGTTATGAAAATTATTTTTTCTTTTATTCATTTTTATTTGGAATTATGAAATATTAATTATACTTTTGACACCTTTAAATAAAATCAGATTTTATACGAATATTTCTTATTTTACAAGTTTTCTTTAATGATATTTAGTATTCGATAAAAGATTTTAAACTTTCAATTAAACACAAAACCATGAAAAAATTAAAAAAGAAATTAATTCTCGTTCTGAACTTTGCAGGTTTAACCGTAAAACAAAAAATCGAAAAAATGACTGCCATAAAAACAGCTCATGCCGATAACCCTACAATTGTACCTAATTTACTCCCCACAACAACTACTGTTGAAGACCTAATAACTGAAGTTTACGGTTTATTTGCAGAGCATGATGTTGTTGCTGGACAATTGACAACCATTACATCAAAAATTAATCAAAAAACAGATGCCTTGGTTGATATTTATGTTAGCAAATGGGCAACCGAAACCCAAATTGCCATTGCTGGAGATGAAACTTTGGCAAAAAAATTAAATTATGATATTAAAGGAGATGTGGCTCCATCTGGTAAATTAGAAGATACTGCTCCAAGCATTATCGAGATTTCAAATAACAAACACGGTTGGCATGATTTGAAAATTATTAATATAGACAGTCAGAAAAAGAGACTGCCTAAAGGTGCTTTGCGCATTGATATTTATGGACAAACCGGTGGGACTGAACCTACTGATTTGGCATCATTAATCGCAAATGGTGGAGGCTATCTTGGTGAAGCTACTAAAGGGAAATTTAGACATGAATTTCCATCTGGTAACAAAGGAAAAACAGAATTTTACATTGCAGTTTATATTAGTAAAAAAACAAAAAAGCCGGTTTCGCAAAGCTTAGTTGTTGGCGAAATAATTACTTAGTTTAAGTTGATCTAACCTATTGTGTGTTTTTGGATATCACTTTAGGATATCTCAGAAAAAGAATCTTATTTTCATTTAAATTATAAAAATTGTTTTTTTTGCCCCGTAATCTATATTTAATGGAGTATAATATTCAACTGATTTTTTGGTTTCTTTGATTGGAAATTAATTGATAAGTTTTTCATAAACTGTTATCCTATGTGGTTTGTTAATTCCTTTAGGTTACAACAAATTTTTTCTTGGATGTAATGTTATTATTTCAGCTTATCAAATCACTACAGGATTAGTTGTAATTAAGAAAAATAGGAAATCCTCTAAAGACAAAGGCGATATAGCGCTTTTATATCTCGAAAAACCTCTTCTTTAATTGAAATTATAGCTTTTAATATATTCGTCATTTAATATATTTAGCTCGTATTTTTCTGACTTGGGGGAAATTTCGTAAGAACTCAAAAGAATTAATATTAATTATTGCAATTCTTTCAACAATATTTCTTTACTTTACATCCGTTTTTGATGAGAAAGTACGAATTGAATATTTTGGCTTGCGGTATAGCGACTATATGCAGCAAAATAAATGCTTAATTCCCTTTCTTTTGTAATTATTAATTTCAAATTCAATGGAATCCATTAATTCTGATTGTTTATGCCCCAAAAATAAATGTGAGCGACATGCGAAATGTGACGAATGCCAGAGTTACCACAATCGTAAACGCACATTACCTTTTTGCAAACGAAAAAATAAAACGTAATGAACGAAAAAAGAAACGTAAGAGTTTGTCCCGCCGAAAGAGCTGGAATACTCGATAATTCATTAAGAAAAATTTTCCAACATCCCCGGAAAATTTTGAAACCCTTCATACTTGATGGAATGACAGTGCTTGATTTAGGCTGTGGACCAGGTTTTTTTACCTTTGAGATAGCTAAAATGCTCTCCAATACCGGGAAAGTAATTGCTGCTGATTTGCAACAAGGGATGCTTGATAAAGTATTCAACAAAATTAAAAACACGGGATTAGAACACAAAGTCGAACTTCACAAATGCGATCATAATCGAATAGGAATTAAAGAGCCTGTTGATATCGTTTTTGCCTTTTGGATGATGCATGAAGTGCCCGATCAGGATGGTTATTTTGACGAATTATTATCCATAATAAAACCAGATGGACTGCTATATATAGTAGAACCAAAGTTTCATGTATCAAAAAGAATATTTGACTTAATGATTGAAAAGTTGAAAGATTTGGAATTTGAAATAGTGGACTTTCCTAAAGTATTTTTTAGCCGCACAGTTTTAATGACAATTAAAAAATGATTAAAAAAACTTGAATTTCTCCCCCAAGGATTTCAAAACCTCAATTAAAATAAGGATAATTACCACAATTTCTAATTTCGATGAATACCGATGCTCTGATGTTTCCTTAAAAATTTGCAGATTATCGTCAATTACATTAAAAGTATATTCCAATTCTTTGAAACGCGATTTGAGATCGTAAAACACGATTAAACTTTTATGAACCTTTTCAACTTCCTGTATATCACAAATAATATCAGGAGTATGAAAAATATATAGATTTTCTATGATTTTATTTTTAGTATTTAGTGATTTGCCAATAAACTTCATCATATTCTTCCTGCTCAGCATTATTTTCCCTTTATATTCAAGATCAATAGAAAACATTCTTAAATCTTCTAATAAACTTTCTCCAATTTTAGAGTAATATTCAATAGCCAGTGTTTGCGAAAGATCGAACATTACTATTCTAATCAACTCGTTACTTTTATAGGCTAAAGGCACAGTAAGTATATCATTCTTAATATTAATTTCATTCGACCCATCGAATTCAATGGTAATTGCTTCCGAAATTTTATCCTGTCTATCAGATATATAATTCTCAATGAATACATAAAACTGATCTATTTCCTGCTGAGTATGATTTGAAAAGGCAACCACACCAAAATTAAAAATTGAAATATATTTATTTTCATCGATATAATAAAAAAGCTCCGATGAAGAAGATATGATGAGTTTTGCCGGGATATTGTTTTTAAGTTGCTTTAAATTTATGTTTTCTGCAATATTACAAGCAAAAAGTTTTATATTTTCCATTTCATTTAACCTTAGTTTTCATTTCTATTTTAAGCTTCACAAATTGAATAATTTCGGAAGCTATATTTTTATCACAAGCTATTTTGAACTTATTTTGCACCTAACAATATTTTCTTGCATCTCATTTGCTCCTCTTCTTGTTCTTTGCTAATGAGAGGATACTCTAGCTCTAACGATTCCATGTTTTTTACAATTATTTCCGACACTAATAAGTGTGTAAACCATTTTTTATCGGATGGGATAATATACCATGGAATATTTTTTGTAGTTGTATTTCTGATAGCATCTTCATAAACATTTTGATATTCATTCCAATACTCGCGTTCTTTCAAGTCAGCAGTTGAGAACTTCCAATTCTTTGTCTTGTCGTTAATGCGGTCTAATAAACGCTCTGCCTGCGTTTCTTTTGAAATATGAAGGAAGAATTTAATGGGAATAATACCATTTTCATAAAGATACTTCTCGAAATCTCTAATCTGACGAAAACGGGTATCCCATATATCTTTATTAATATATTTGTCCGGAATTTGTTGGTTCTTTAATAGATTATGCACTCTAACTACCAAAACATCTTCATAATATGAACGATTAAAAATCCCAATAGTCCCTCGCTTGGGAAGATTTTTCATATGTCGCCACAAATAATCATGATCCAATTCTTCAGCAGAAGGTTGTTTAAAACTATGCACTATCGTTGCTTGAGGATTTAAACCTGACATGACATGCTTGATAGTACCATCTTTACCAGCAGTATCCATTGCCTGAAAAATAATTAAAAAGGCATATTTGTTCTGAGCATAAAGCTTGCTTTGAAGTTGTGCCATTTGCTCAACATTTGCAATAAGTTTTTCTTTTGTGCTATCTTTTGAGTCAAAATGACCACTTTCATTTGTTTTAATATCCGATAGTTTAAAATCAGAATTATGCTTTACTTGATATTTAGAAATGTCCATATTTAAACATGTTATTTTTATATTTTTAAGAAGTAAGATTATTTGATTGCACTTTCAGCTAATAAGTTTATTATTGTATTGCATCCGCCATTTTTAATAAATTCAGAATGCTCGTCAATTGTTTTAAAACTTTGACCTGTTATTTTATGGCAGTTAATTTCAGATTCAGCTGCACTATAAAAAGCATGTAAAATATTTTTTGTTGCTGGATTTTTAAAATAAGGAGGAATTTTCCCCGGATTTTTCCTACACCATGCAAGTATATTCATCCAAATTGCAGCACTTAAAGCTCCACAAGCATTTCCACTTAATCCAAGTCCTCCTGCAAATCCTGCAACCATAATTATTTCCTCATCACTTCCACCCATTTTTCTAACAACTTCTGAAGCACAACTTATGGGTGGCAGAACAGTAACCAAATGCTCCTGAGATAATCCTTCAGTTGCCGTTTCTATTGCTTCCGGCACCCATTTATCGGCAAGTTTAAAACATGGACTATTAATAAATCCACTAAATATTGTTATCAAGCTAAGTTTAAACAATCCATACTTGCTTGTCAAATCACAACCCGTAATTTCCCTGCAATTCAAAGTTTTTGTTCTTTTTGAGAACGATTCCAAAAGATGTTGAGTTGTTGTTATTGCTATTGATGTTGCCTTAGCAGTATCATGAAACCTACGAAAGGATTCAGCGCCAACAGCTAAAGAAGCTCCCCAAAGCATTCCACATTGATGCCCTGTATTCATTATACCTCCAGCTAATAGGTCCGAAGCACGTTCTTCGGCTTCTTTTTGATAACCAAATTCACGATTCAACAGATAAAGTAAGGTATGTGAGCAGGTGCCACATTTCCAAAACATTTTCTTTGTATCATTTGGGAAAGGTTTAGTATTGTTCATTTTGTGTTTTTTAATGACTATTGAAGTTTTTTTCTCTTTTTATAAATTGAATCAGAAAGCACACTTTCAGGAATAAACATTAAAATGAATTTTAAAAAACGAAGCCTTTTTTCAGGAATTATAACTCTTTTGCCATTCATAAAGTCATTATAAACTTTACGCACCATCAAGGCAGCATCAGAAAGTTTAAGTTTTTCGGTAACAATACCTGCATTTCGTTGGAAATTAGTTTTTACATCTGCCGGACATAAAACGCTTACTTGTATGTTTCTTGACTTCAGTTCGCTTGCCAAAGCCATCGAAAATGAGAAAACATAAGCCTTAGAAGCAGCATAAACTGAAATAAATGGTCCGGGTAATAATCCTGCCATCGAAGAAACATTCAGTATTCGTGCATTTTGAAAATTTTCTGATTGTTCGATAAACAGTTTCGACATTAAAGTCAGCGCTTGAATATTCAAATCTATTAAATCCATTTGTTTGCCAA
>JBAWXL010000147.1:0-11654 GCA_037144095.1 Bacteroidota bacterium | reverse complement strand
GATGTGGTTTGAAAGAATGTTCTTTAAAATATTGAATTTGATGGTTAAGCATGAAGTTTTCATTTTATGGCTTTGCATATTGAAGTAATATAATGAGAATAACAGGAGAGTTCCTGAAGCTTACTTTGGAATAACTCAAATCATGAACTTATCACCTGGGAGTTTCAGGGGAAAGGTTTTGGTTGGGAGATTAGCCCCTGGAAATTTCAGGGGAAAGGTTTTCGTCTGGAGATTAGCCCCCAGAATTTCCAGGGGAAAGGTTTTGGTTGCGAGATTAGCCCCCGGAATCTTCAGGGGAAAGGTTTTCGTCTGGAGATTAGCCCCCGGAATTTCCAGGGGAATGGTTTTTTCTGGAGATTTGCCCCCGGAATTTCCAGGGGGAAGGTTTTGGTTGGGAGATAAGCCCCCGGAATTTCCAGGGGAAAGGTTTTCATCACGAAATAATCCCCCGAAACTTTCAGGGAAGTTACTGAAATTTTCAGGGAAGAAATTACCACTCTCAACTACCATGCTGCAGCTTAAAAATTCAAAAAACAAAATTTAATATAATGACCTATTAACATAAAAACACTATGCCCAGTAAAGATTTAATACCTCATAAAAACAATGTTTTCGACAGTTCGCTAGAAATCTTTGTGAACATAACAAATGTAAATATAAATGATTTGGAGTTAACTGATAGTGCATTGGAAGAATGGATTGAAAATACGATTCTTTGAATTTTGAGACTACTGTCTTACCCATAAATGCTAAATATCTAAAAGACTATTAGCCTTCCAGATTCCTGTGAAAAACAAATATCGACCTAAGAATCAGCCAATAAACTATCTTAAATTCAAAGTATCATTTGCCATTTTGTCGAAGTCGATTTCTTTGGCAAGCTTTCCGGTTTCGTCCCAAAATTTCCATATTCCCACTTTCTTCCCTGCCGAGTAGTATCCTATATAATATTTATTACCATTTGGATGCCAAACCGTTCGAATACTATCGTTGAGCCCGTTTTTGAAATATCCTTCGCTCCACTTTTTGCCATCTTCAAACCAAGCAGTCCAAAGGCCACTGCGTTGAGTGTTTTCAAAACCACCTTCCATTTTCTTTTTTTGATTGGGATGATATTGAATTTCTTTCACCAACACTTCTTTTCCATCATTCGAAAAATATTGTTCAAGTTTTGGTTTGCCATTCGGATAGGTTTCTTTAGTCACCTTTTTCAGTTTTTCTCCGCATGAAATAAGAAAAACGAAAACCAAAACTGCAAATAAATAAGATGTATGCTTGTGCATAATGAGTTGGATTCTGTGTTATTTCTTTTTGTATTCTTCGTTCAGTTGTTTCAGCACTTCGCCCGTAATGTTATGCTTTTCATTAGCAAACAAAATGCCCCCACCTTTCGAAAATCCCAATATAAAATCATATTTCTTACCGCTTTTCAACCTGTGAACAATATTGATAATGCTATCCTGCACGCGATAGTTCATTTCAAGCTCTTGTTGCGAAAGCAAGTGGGTGTATTTATCACTGAGTTCCATTATGTCTTGACGTTCTTTCATCAATTTACTTTCAGCATTTTTTGCCTGATCGTCGGTAATCCTCTTTTTTTGAAGATTATCCTGATAATTTTTTACTTTGGTTTCGAAACTTTGTTGCTTACCCGAAACATCCGATTCAAGGCTCATTTTCTTCTTTTCAAGATCAGCCTTAAGCTCCTTAACCAAATCATAGTTATCAATAAGAGTGTCGGAATTTACATAAGCAATATTGTTGTTTCCTCCAAGAGAAGCCGATTCAGAGGTAGAGGCATCATTCTTTTTTATTCCTGAAAACAACATTATATAAAGAATGAGCACAGCAACCAAAAGAATTCCATTAATCAGCAAACTTAATCGTAGTTGTTTGCTCATCCTGTTAAGTGTGGCATTTTCAAGCTGAATGTTTTCAGGCATTTCAGTTTGCATATTTTGTTCTTCCATAATTTTGAAATCTAAATATTATTAATTCCCAAGCTCCGACATAAACTTGATGCGTAGCAGGCGCACTTCGTCTTCTGAATATTCATCTTCGCCCAACACCCTCAAAGCGTCTAAAATTGAATCGGATTCAGCTTCACGGAAATACTCAAAAATATCTTCCTGATGATAAGGATCAACAAATTCTTCAAGATAATAATTCAAATCGATTTTCGTGCCTGAAGCTACAATACTTTCAATTTCGGTGATTAATTCCTGTAGGGTAAGCGATTTAGCCACGGCAATATCTTCAAGATTAATTTTCCTGTCAATATTTTGAATAATATAAACTTTCAGCCCCGATTTGTTGATTACAGATTTAACCACAAAATCAAGCGGACGAGCAATTTCATTTTCCTCAACATACCGCGCAATTAAATCAATGAAAGGTTTTCCGTATTTTTGAGCTTTACCAACACCAACACCGGTAATCTGATTAAGTTCTTCAATCGTAATAGGATAATGTATTGCCATATCTTCAAGCGAAGGATCCTGGAAAATAACAAAAGGAGGCAGGTTTTCTTTGCGTGCAATCACCTTGCGTAGGTCTTTCAACATCGAGAACAAGGCTTTGTCTGAAGCACCCGATTTGCTTGAACCCACACCCATTTCTGCGAAATATTCTTCATCCTCTCCACCTTCATTTTCATGATCTTTGGTGAACATTAATGAATAAGGTTTTTTGAGGAATTTTTTTCCTTCCTTAGTTAACTTAAGTAAACCATAGCTTTCAATATCTTTCAAAATAAGACCAGAAATCAACATCTGACGAATTGCTCCATTCCAAAATCTCTCACTCTTATCATCACCCTTTCCGAAAGTTCTTAGTTTGTGATGTTTCGATTGTTTTACCTGAGAAGTAGCCTTCCCCATAAGGATATGAATAATATGTTTCGATTTAAATAATTCCTTTATTTCCTGAACAGTTTCAAGTACAAGGAATATTTCCTCTTTCGCATCAAACTTGGTTTTTGGATGCAAACAATTATCGCACGAATTGCAATTTTCTTCTTCATAAACCTCACCAAAATAGTGTAAAAGTTGTCTCCTTCGGCAAACAGTCGACTCGCAATACGACACAACTTCATCTAATAATTGACGAGAAATTTCTTGCTCAGAAACGTGTTTATCTTTATTGAATTTATCTAATTTATCAATATCATCTAAACTGAAATAAGCAATACAATTACCCTCGCCATCGTCACGACCCGAACGCCCTGTTTCCTGATAATAACCTTCTAAACTTTTAGGAACTTCATGATGTATTACAAATCGAACATCAGGTTTATCAATTCCCATTCCAAAAGCAATAGTTGCAACTATAACTTCCACCTCTTCCATCAAAAATTTATCCTGATTGGTGACCCTTGTAACAGAATCAAGTCCGGCATGATAGGGTAATGCACGAATTCCGTTCACTACGAGCGATTCGGCAACTTCTTCCACCTTTTTGCGGCTCAAACAGTAAATTATCCCCGACTTTCCTGAATGGTTCTTTATATATTTAATGATATCCTTTACAACATCGCTGTTTTTGGCGCGTACTTCATAATATAAGTTAGGACGATTGAAGGAAGCCTTGAAAATAGTGGCTTCCGACATATTAAGATTCTTCAAAATGTCTTGTTGCACTTTTGGTGTAGCAGTTGCAGTAAGTGCAATTATAGGCACATCATGCCCTATTGCTTGTATAATAGGTCTTATACGACGATATTCAGGTCTGAAATCGTGACCCCATTCTGAAATACAATGGGCTTCATCAATAGCAAAAAAAGATATTTTTATTTCTCTGAAAAACTCAATATTTTCTTCTTTTGTTAATGATTCCGGAGCTACATACAATAGCTTTGTTTTTCCGCTTGTAAGTTCACTTTTCACATGAGCGATTTCAATTTTCGAAAGAGAGGAATTAAGGAAATGTGCTATTCCTAATTCAGCACCGAAGTTTCTAATTGCATCCACCTGATTCTTCATCAGTGCAATAAGAGGTGATATGATAATGGCAGTGCCCTCTTTCATTAATGCCGGAAGTTGATAGCAAAGAGATTTGCCTCCACCGGTTGGCATAATGACAAAAGCATCTTTCCCTTCTAACAGATTAAGAATGATTGCTTCCTGGCTGCCCTTAAAGTGATCGAACCCGAAAACTTTTTTTAGAACTTCGTGAATTGTTTTGGTATTATAGGTTGTGTTGTCCATCAAGTTGTTTTTAAAAGCCTGCAAAGATAATTTTTTGCAAACTATACATTCAATACAAATTTATATTTTTTTATTGTCTTAAAGTCAAGTTTTTTTTGCAAAATCAATATTTATTGAAATTATCAAGTTTCTGAATTATATAAAAATCTTCTAAAAGGCTTGATATCATTAGAAAGATAGATAAATGAAAGGTTGTGATTCGGCACTATAAAATTGATAAATAATAACTACTGCAAGGAAAAGAATTATTGATTTTAGGCTCCAATGTGCTCTGGAAAAGACATTAAATAATCCCAAATTTAGCTTTATCGGTAAAAAATGAAGCGTAAATCCCAAAATCATGATCAAAAATGGATATAAATATAAATTCATCCACTGTCCTGCAACTGAAAAATCAATTTTAGAAAAAATCATTCGATAAGAATCGAAAGCCATACTCATATTCACCGACTTAAACATTACAATTGAAAATACAATAAAATGAAATGTCAGCAAAATACTAAGAAATCGATATACTTTTGAACGAATGAGTTTTTTTAGTTTTGCTCTCAAGGATTGAGAGGCAATATCCCAGGCAAGCGCAATTCCATGGGCGCTTCCCCATAAGATATATGTCCATTTAGGGCCATGCCAAATACCTGAAATAATAAAGGTTATCATTACAGCCAACATAGTTCCTACAGTTGAAAACTTTCGAAAACTAAAAGATAATGGATAAAACAGATATTCGTTTAACCAACGAGAAAGTGTAATATGCCAGCGCTTCCAGAAGTCAGTGATATTTTGAGCAATAAAGGGTTGATTAAAATTATGTTGAAAACTAAAGCCTAACAACAATGCAATACCTAAAACGATATCAGTATAACCGGCAAAATCGCAATATATTTGAAGAGTAGCCCCATAAGCTGCCATAAGGTTTTCAAACCCTGTGAAAAGAGTAGGGGAATCATATACCCGATTTATAAAATTAACTGCAAGGAAATCGGCTATGCAAACTTTTTTAAAAGCCCCCATTATAATAAGGAAAAAGCCTCTGTTCACATTGAGTGATGTAATGTTTGTAGCCTGGTTAAACTGAGGCAATAAATCCCGCGCTTTTGCAATGGGTCCGGCAATTAAGTTGGGAAAGAATGAAACGTAAAGCAAGTAATTCGTGTATTTCTTTTCCGGTATTTCGATGGTCCCATAATATATGTCGAAAATATAAGTCAACGATTTAAACATATAAAACGAAATACCAATGGGCTGAACAATATTAAGTAAGAATGGCGAAGGCTCATTATAAATGAATCCCCACCAGCTTTGCAAAATGAAATTCAAATATTTAAAGAATGCCAAACATCCTATATTGATTATTAGGGATAATATAAGCAGAGATTTACGCTTAGTTTTGCTTTGCATCTTTGCCATAGTTTTTCCAATAAAAAAATCAGAAGAAGCCATGAAAATCAATAGCAAAACAAATGATTCTCCCATTTTATAATAGAAAAATAAGCTGAAGAGCAATAATAAAAGATTTCGAACTTTTATGTTATGAGCGTAAAAAGCATACAATAGATAGAAGGCAGAAAACAAAAGCACGAACAAAACTGATATCAGTTGCATTGGACTGTTCGATTGAAAACCGAAAATTTCAAATAGTTTTTCCATCTTATTTTACTTTAAGTTTATCACCGGGATGTAGTTTGTCATCCGTCAATTTATTGAGTTTTTTCAGAACATCAACTGTAATATGGAATTTCCTTGCAATACCCGACAAATTATCACCTGAAACTACTATATAAACACTTTGGCTTTTAGGTAACACCTTAGTGTTTGATTGAACAGTTTTTGTCTTAGGAATAATTTTATGTTGACTTGAATAAATATATAGCTTTTGACCGGCAACAATTTTGTTTTTCTTCAGATGATTCCATTTGCTGATTTGACTAATTGTTACTGCATATTTAGCTGCAATTTTCCGAAGCACATCTCCATGTTTAACAACATACACTGTTTGATTTTCATCTTCATTTGCGAGCTTATCATCCGGTGATGCCTCGTTTTTTTTAATAATATCCGTTTTTTTATTTGTGTCAGCAAATACAATACTGCTATTATATTCAAGATTTTCAGTAAGTAGTGACCTGTTACCTTTTTGTTTTAAAAATTCAGAATATGAATTCAAAAATGCGTTATACCATAATTCTGCTTTCAGATAATAACCTTCATTGGTTAAATGCACTTTATCGCGTTTTGCAAAATGGATTCTTAGCCATTTCAGCATCGAAAACTGCCCACCACTTATATTATAGTAGTCATAAAAAGCACAATCATTCTCAAATGCAACCTTACGTGTAAGTTCAGAAAAGGATTTACATGCAATAATATTTTTTCTTCTGTAATAAATATCCTGCGAATTGGATACAATAATAGATGTCTGTGGAGAGGCACCTTTGATAATCTGAATAATTGTCTTCAAATTAAATTCTAATTCAGTTGCATTAAATGGGGCTCTGTAAAAATCATTTGCACCTAAATCAATAATCACCAAGTCAGGTTTTAGCTCACTAAGTTGATCCCCCATCAACGTTTGGCGTAAAATGCTTTTATACCCTGCTCCATTTATTCCTACACTATTATATAGAATACCCCCTTCTTCATTGCTTTCAATCATTATTCCATAACATTCGAAATAATGCTGTGAACTGTCTGTTTTATTCATAATAATCTCAATAGTATCACAAGTATTGGGTAAGTCTACCTTTATATAAGGCTTTTTGTCAATAGTATCTGATTCGAGATAGATTGGAATATCTGAAGAATAGCTTCGCATTTTAAAATTGAAACAATTGGGTGATTTTTTCAAATATATCTTTATGGTTTTAAATTCATCGCGCATCATTCCTCGTAAAAAAACAATTTTAAAAGAAGCAGTGGAATCATATGTTCGAATGCTTACTCCACTTATTCCCATATCAATTGGATTATCTTCAGGAATTACATTGCGCGAATGCTCCCACTTCCCTTCGCAATAGGTGCGATAATCAATAGCAGCATGTGTTTTTGCAGCTTTATAGGGGAAAACCATTCCTCTGCCTCCATATCCAAACAGTTCCTGCATTTTATTTCGCAATCTGCCGGTGAATATATCCGCCTGAATATGTGAATCTCCAATATGCAATATTTTCACCCTTTGAGTTGGGGACTTTTGTAATTTAGAAAAGAAATTAGAGATTGATGAAATGTTTTTCCATTCGATAAAGTTTTTGTCATATCGTATAAATGGAAATTCTGTGAAATAACCTTTACATTTGTCAATATACGGAGCGTAAGCTAAAGAATCTTTGCTAGTGGGTTTATTATAAGCTTGCTTTGCTGATACAAAGGGAAAATGAAATAATAATAAAACAACGAAGCCAAAGGTCTTAGAAATCGAACGGAGCCTTATCCTCATGAATTGAATTTTTTACGGTATAAATACAGATTGTATTCAACCATTAATGCATTAAAAAGTTTTTCACTGATTAATTTCTGTCCTTTTAATGTCAGGTGTCCATCATAAGAAGCCAGTCCTTTTTTACTCCAGGTCAATATTGCATCTTCACCTCCCATAATTTCATATAAATCCCAAAAAGCACAACCCGCTTTTAATGCTGCTCTTTTTTGAGCATCTTTTATTTGAGGCAACATCGCATACGATTCATATTCCCCCTTAACACTTCTTGCCATATCTCCTGCACCTATCACCAATATGGATGTATTGGGAGCATTCGACTTGAACCGCATAAAAAGTTTGTAATACACTTGCTCAAGGGTGTTGCATTCTTTTTCGTTTTTTATATAGGGCACCACATTGGCTCCATATTGAAAAACGATTAATTTTGTGTTTAAAACATTAATTTGTTTTGCCAGAAAAGCCGGATTGATATTCAACAAACCATCCCCTGAGTGGCCTCGTATTGCATAATTATCAACCTGAACTCCTTTGTCCCCGTCTAATAACACACCATAAAAATCGGGGCTTTCGTCTGAAATATATTCAATCTTAAATGATAATGGATTACTTGGAAGTTCAAACTTATGAATAGTGAAATCTTCGCAGGGCTGAAGTGTATCTGTGAGAATTATTTCAGATGTTTTTAAATCATATAAATTAATATAGCACGGACTATTACAATTGCCATACATAATAGATAATGTTTGATAGGCGGACTGTAAATGATAACTCACCCAAGCATTTCGCATTCCCGAATGATGAATACTTTTATGCTTCTTGTTTGAAATTTCATTTTCTGAATTTCGATCGGCTTCATATTTACTGAATCGAAACAATGTGCCTGATAATCCATAGAAACTGCTTTTGCAACGGTTGTGAAACACCGTATAACGAATCCAGTTTTCGCTTGCAGAAGAGCTGTAATCAATACCGGTTGCAATATCAGTCAGAGGCATAAAACCTAAACCGAACCCACCAAATTTCTGTTGAAATTTTTGTCTTAAAAAACAAGTTACCCTATCGCCTTCTAATTGAGAATCTCCGAAATGAGCAATTCGCAGAGACTTAGGATTTATACTGTCGCCAAGTGCACTGAAGAAGTTATCCAGAAACGACACTTTGATGCTGTCGGGATTATAGATATACGATTCGTCTTTCTTTTTTCTTAACTCAATAAGCCTTTCTTTCGAAAAATTATTTGAAATATGCACCGAGTCTTCTTTCTCATAATTATTAATTAAACTGTCGGCAAACTGATTTTGGTTTGTTGTGCCCAAACTACTCAACGCATCCCAATCCATAAAACGCACCAGGGTGTCAGCCGGAGCAAATGACGTAAAAGCCAATACGGCTCCCACTATTAAGACATCAAACAACAATATTATCGAAGCAATTTCAAACGCTTTTCCTTTCATTAAACGGAACAGATTAAAGGGATTTCGATTGTATGGTTTTCATTAAATCGCCTACATTGTCCATTCGGATGACTTCCCTTAAATTGAATTTGATTTTGAATTCATTTTCCACTGCATGTATAAGGTCCATGTGATTGAGCGACGACCAATTTTCTACATCATTTGCTGTGGTTTCTTCAGTAATTGAAATGCTGGGGTCTTTAAATATTTTTTGAAATATTGGATTAAGTCTGTTTTTTATTTCTTCCATGTTTATATAAATAAGTTTATTTTCGATTCAAGCACTAAACGCGAACATGAAGGCAGATATTTCATTAAATCTGAATTTCCTACAACTTTGTTGCTTATGCTAAAACCCATCTTCTGATAAGCCGTAAATGCAGACGTATTGCTTTCGGCAACTATAATCTGTATTTTATCAACTCCCTTTTGGTTTTCACTTTTGTTTTTACAATGATATTGAATCAGCTTCCTAATGAAGCCTTTTCCTCTGAATTCAGGGCGAGTGTAAACCGATTCAATCTGAAGGCTGCCTTTTTCTCTTTCGATATGAATGCTTTTTAACAAATCGTTTTTTTCGGCTCCTATTTTGAAATTCAGATCAGGAATATATTCTCCCAGCAAACTACCGGTAATAATAGAGGATGACATCCCGTCTTGTCCTTCTATCCACGAACAACAAGTCGCCACAGCTTTGTCCCCAACACAAACCACCGCAAAACCCGAAATGCAAAGTTGCTGCCCTTCGATGTCTTCTGCAAGAATGTTCCGAAGAATCGCTTTCAATTCCTGCTCGCTCAGATCAAACAGCGTACAATAACTTATTTTATCTGATCCGCTTTTTTCGGCTTCGATTATGGCTTCGATAAGAAAATCAACATCACAGACCTTTGCTTGTCTGAGTTCAATTGGCAGCATATTTTATTTGTGTGAAAAATCGCGCAAAAGTACGATTTTTGTTGAAGCAGAAATAAATAAACAAAGATGATATTTATCTTTATTCAATTTACTTCAATATCCTTGCAATCTTAGTGTTTTATTGGAAGATGAAAAAAACACAAAGTCTGTATTCATCTAATAATGACAAAACATTTCAGAGAACCTCTTAAGTGAAGAAGAAACTTAAATGCACAAAAAAACCGGAGTAAGATCATTCTTTAATCAAAGAATCTCTCACTCCGGTAGCTTCAAAATCAAATCTATGCTAAAACAAAAGTATAGGTTACACCATTAATAATTACATACACAATATAATCGCACGAACCATTGCCGTAATCAACTGTAATGTTTGGGTATCCGGCGTTAATTATGTCTAATTTACCGGAAGCAATGATCCAGCTATATAGGTTTTGGCAATATTTACAGTCGAGTGGCGAAGCATTTTGTATCTGCACACTGAAAGCTGCTCCGTTAATATCGGTTCCGTTTGAAACTCCTGAAACCAGATATTCATCGTCCCAGGGATTCATATAAGTATCATAACCGCTTATCCATTCGTTTTGGCGTTGCGAGGTCCAGTTGATGGTGCCTTCTGTGTAGGAAATGCTGGCATTTTGCACATCCACCGAAAAATGCGGATGTCCGGCGGCATTATGCCCTAAGTTTTTTATCACCTGCGTACCCGTAACGTGGTGGTCAACCCCATTGATGGTTTCATAATAATTTTCGAAAGTAGACGTAATGGTTGAGTTCGAATCAACATAAAGTCCTGTGGCAGTTGAAATAATTTTCCCTCTTCTCACTACGCCATCATCGCCTGTGCAAGCGGTTCCAAAATCAAGAGTCACCACTTTGTTGGGCCATGCACCCGTTATATAAAGGGTTGGGCATCCAACGATGGTGTCGTTTACACTTTTTGAACCTACCTGACGCATGGCTTTTGAAATTTGGTTGTAGGAACGATTGAAAGTGTTTTCGGCAGTGGAATTATCCTGTGCTGCACGGTAGTTTGCGGTTTTTAAGGAAGTGTCTTTTTTACAACCCCAAAAGAGTAAACTCCCCATAGTTAATAGTAATACGAATGCTATTAAATTGCTTTTTGTGTTTTTCATGATGCTTGTTTTTTTTGGTTTTAATATTAACGTTTAAATGAATTGAATATTTTGTGGATAATATGTTTTTGCATAAGACACAAAAATGACCTAAAAGGTTGCCCCAATTGGAAAAAATATTTTTTATCTAAACCTGTTATTTTATCTGGCAAATAAAAATATGATATTTCTATATAGCGATTTACTTTGTCATTTAATTCAAACTAAATGTATTTTTAATGATTTCAAATGGGCTTCGTGACAGAAACATCGTTTTAAACAAAAGAAACTTAATATATAAACACTGTTCTTTGAAAGATTTAATTTGTTTTTCGCCGGTCAGATTTCAGGCTAAGGTAACAAAAGCATCATTTTTCCCTTCTCATAAGAAGTAAATGTAAGGGCTCGTTTCTGAAAGCATATTTTAACAAAAAATATAGTTTTGCCTTATTGTAAATCAACAATTGCATCGATACACCTGTATTGACGTGTTTGTAAATCAACAATTGCATCGATACACCTGTAT
>JBAWXL010000146.1:0-11739 GCA_037144095.1 Bacteroidota bacterium | reverse complement strand
ATTTACAATTATATTTTTTTATAACTTTGTCTTTTCAAAAACCAAAATATAAAAAAATCAAAACATAATAACGTATTAACCAAATAACACAATAACTTATTAACCAATAACCAACCCCCCAATGAAAGCCCTCGAATTCAAATCAAAAATTAAAAACAATCAGATTCAGATTCCTTTAAAAATTCAGGCAGAATTGAATAACAATCAGGATAAAGATGTCAGAGTAATTGTTTTATTAGATGATGCAGAAATATATGATGATTTAATCTTTCAGCAATCCACAAAAAGCCAATTTTTAAAAGGCTATGCCGATTCTGATTCAATATACGATATGAATTGATTATGGAAAACTTACATTTCGGCGAAATTGTTTTATTAAGATTTCCTTTTACAGACGGAAAATCTGTAAAAAAAAGACCTGCCCTAATAATAAATGATTTTAATGATGGGGATGTAATTGTTTGCAGAATAACCAGTCAGATTTACAATACAAAAAATGATCTTTATATTGAAAATTGAGAAAAAGCAGGATTAAAACTCCCTTCCGTAATTCGCATTCACAAAATGGCAACTTTAGAAAAAGATATTGTAGATAGGATTATGGGAGAAATTGATGATACACTAAAAAATCAAGTAAAAACAATTATTTCATCCCTAACAGAATAAATTATTATCCACTTATTAATAACACAATAGCCTAACAACCAATTCACCTATTAACCAAATAACACATTAACCTATTAACCAAATAACACATTAACACAATAACAAAATAACCAACAACAAAATAACCAAATCCTTAATTACAAACCTTCAAAAACATTAAACAATGACAAAAGCATCCGAAACAGGTCATGCCAAAAATGTAGCACACTTTGGAGACCTAATTATTTATCTTATTACACTTGGCACAGCCTATGCGCCCGTTAAGCCAAGCCTGCTCATTGCAGCCTTGCAAACCAAGTTTACATCAGCAAAAGACGCACTCAGCGCCATCAATGCCCTCCTTCCCGATTGGTCCAACGCCATCAATGCCCGCGAAATCGTATTCAGTCCCCTGAGCAAGCTCATTACGCGAGTTGTCGCAGCAGTCGAAGCTTCCGACGTCTCGATTCAATTTATCAATGATGTAAAATTTTATGCCCGTAAGTTACAAGGCAAAAGAGCCACCCCTAAAAAAGCCACCATTGCCGACGATCCTTCTACACCCGAAGACGAATCACAAAAAAGCATTTCAGCCTCCCAAATGAGTTTCGACAATCGCATCGAAAACATGGACAAACTCATCGATCTTCTCAGTTCACAATCAAACTACAACCCAAACGAAGACGATTTAAAAGTAGCCTCCCTCACAATTCTGCACACCAGTATGAAAACCACCAACACAGCGGTTATAACAACCTCTTCACCTCTCAGCAACGCACGCATCAATCGTGACGTTATTTT
This sequence comes from Bacteroidota bacterium, assembly GCA_037144095.1. Lineage (GTDB taxonomy): Bacteria > Bacteroidota > Bacteroidia > Bacteroidales > CAIXTV01 > CAIXTV01. Next base: position 10,293 of record JBAWXL010000146.1, on the reverse strand, counting down.
ATATCATAAAGTTACAGGTCTTGTAAAAATTTCTAAGGAAGTTAAAGCTTATGTTAAAAGTGTATTTGGAGCCACAAGTCCACAGTTCAAATTAGTTAGCAAATTCAAATTCACCACACCTAAGCAAAAATAATCAACATAATCCCAAAAGTCGGCAGTCATCAGTCATCAATCAACCCGAAACCAAACTCTCAAAATTTGTTTCCACCCACTACAACACACCGATTACCGATCACCGATTACCGATTACCAACTACCAACCACCGATTACCGATTACCGATTACCAACTACCGATTACCAACTACCAACCACCGATTACCGATTACCAACTACCGATTACCAACCACCGGCTGCCGACTTTTAACCCCAAATGAATTACATAATTTAGGAAACAAGCTACCCCATGTTGAAAAAACCCTTACACATTCCAGAAAAACCCTTACAGTTTTTGGAAAAACCCTTCCGCATTTCGGAAAAACCCTTCCGCATCATGGAAAAACTCTTCCATTTTTCGGAAAAACCCTTCCGCATTTCGGAAAAACCCTTCCACATCATGGAAAAACCCTTCCCCATTCTTGAAAAACCCTTCCCCATCATGTTTAATCAATCCAATTTTATTCAAAATTCCTAAATCTTAATTCTTAAATCCTAAATCATTTCAAATAAATTAATCCTCTAATAAATAATACGATGAATTATATCAGTAAAATGAATCAAGCATTTGTTGAGATGAATCAAAATGCATTTCAAATAGTAACAGTTCAATTATTAACCCTCGACCCACCTGAAGTAGCAGAGGCTTATAAACGATTAATTGAGCTTGGATATCCAAAAAGAATAGCAAACGAATTATTGGTTGAACTTGTTTTATCAGAAATCACCTATTGTGCTAAAAATAAGACATCTGCCAGCAAATATAGATTCCTGAAATCATTACACACCCTTCCCTATTTGCCATACAAAAAAGAAAAACCTAAAAACCAACCACAATAAACCAAATTCTAAAAATCACTTTCATCCTTTTTTATAAAATATCCATCATCATTACTCCCTTAATAAAAAAACACACCTCCTAAATCCTAAATCGAAAATCTTAATTCTCAAATCTTAAATCATAAATCAAAAAACCTTACCTTTGTACTATCAAACAACCAATCTAATATGGAAACCAAATCAATCAGACAAAGCGTCGTTTTCAATGCATCACCAATGGAACTATATGATCTTCTAATGGATGAAAATAAACATTCAGCCTTCACAGGTGGAAAAGTAAGCATGAACAAAATCATTAGAGGCGAGTTCACTATATATGATGACTATATACATGGATACAATGTCCAGCTTGTCGAAGGAGAAAAAATAGTACAAGCATGGCATTTCAACGAAGAAGGCTGGCCTTCCAACCATTTTTCTTTCTGCACCTTTAAGTTTAAAATAGTAGGAATTAAAACCATTCTTAGTTTCATCCAACGAAATGTCCCGGCTCATAAATATGATGAAATAAAAGCAGGATGGCGACAATATTATTGGAATCCTATGAAAAAATATTTGAAAACTCATTGATCATAAATAATAGATCATCAATAAAAAACTCAACATGCAAAAAATAACTCCCTTCCTGTGGTTTAATTTTAATGCCCAGGAAGCAGTAAACTTCTACCAATCTGTGTTTAAAACCTCCCAAATCCTTAAAACAACCTATTATGGCGAGGGTGCTCCCGTCCCCAAAGGCACTATAATGACCATTGATTTCAAACTTAACGAGCATGAATTCGTAGCCATCAACGGTGGTCCGCATTATAGCTTCTCCCCTGCTATATCGTTCGTAATCAATTGCGATACACAGGACGAAATTGATCATTACTGGGACAAACTTTCAGAAGGAGGCACCGATATGCAGTGTGGATGGCTCACCGACAAGTTTGGAGTCACCTGGCAAGTGGTTCCATCCAACATTGTCGAGTTGTTATACAGCCCTGATCCTGAAAAATCCCAACGTGCAATGAATGCACTCTTCCAGATGTATAAAATCGACATCAAAACCCTCCAACAAGCCTGATATATCCCTAAAAACAGCTTCCAAATATCATCAAAATGGAATCCGAATTTAAAAACGTCGACGAATACATTTCACTTCAGTCACCTGAAATTAGAAACACGTTGGAACTTCTTCGCAAAACCATAAAAGATGCCGCGCCCGAAGCCCTCGAAATGATAAGCTATCAAATGCCGGCATATAAATACCACGGTATGCTTGCATTCTTTGCAGCATTTAAGAAACATTACTCCATATTTCTTAATCCCGATGTAGTAGAATTTTTCAAAGAAGAACTTAAGCCCTATAAGTCTGCCAAAGCAACCATACAATTCCCCCTGAATACGCCGGTTCCTGTTGAACTTGTTTCAAAATTAGTGCAATATGCAGCCAACGTAAAGCTCTTAAAAGCACAAATGAAAAAAGATAAGAAAAATAAATAAGTTTAGATTTGAAAAATGCTACAAATCAAATCATAATCTTAAGCATAGAACAAATAAAAGTTCCCTGATTCAATATTTTAAAAGATTTTAGATTGATAAAATACCGCTGTATCAAACTATCTTCTACCTTACTCTTGATATTTTCTAATTTACTACTAACTTTGCCAAACTAATTCCGATATGATGTTGCATTAGGCAGAATTATCTTTTCATAAATTGAAATATTGAATGAATAAAAAGAAAGTATTTGTAAGTGGTTGTTTCGATTTGCTCCATAGCGGACATGTCGCCTTCCTTACAGAGGCAGCCACCTTCGGCGATTTATATGTTTGCATAGGTTCCGATAAAACCGTCAACGATTTGAAAGGAAGATACCCTATTAACAACGAAAACGAACGCAAATACATGATAGAATCCCTGAAATGTGTTCACCAATGCCGGATTAATACCGGCTGCGGCATCATCGACTTCGAAAACGAACTAAATGATATTCAACCCGAAATATTTGTTGTAAACGAAGACGGACATACATCTACAAAAAAAGAACTTTGCGAGCAAAAAAAGATACAATATAAAGTTCTTAAACGAATTCCTTATTCAAACCTTCCCCCTCGTTCAACAACCGCCTTAAGAACCAACAGCATCATCCCCTTTCGCATCGATCTTGCGGGAGGTTGGTTAGATCAACCCTTTGTTTCAAAGCATCATCCCGGAGCTGTTTTAACCATTTCAATAGAACCCACCATCGAATTCAACAATCGCAGTGGAATGGCAAGCAGCACTCGCAATAAAGCCATAGAATTATGGAAAGTTGCTGTCCCTAATGGCAATTACGAGCAACTTGCAAAGATATTGTTCAGCTACGAAAACCCTCCCGGAACAGATGTTGTGGCAGGTTCGCAGGATGCGATTGGCATCGTCATGCCCGGACTTAATAAAATCATTTATTCCTCCTGTAATTACTGGCCCACTTCAATCGAAAGCGTATTTGATGAAGGGGTTTTAAGCTGGCTTGAAGATAAATTGTATCTTCTTTCCTTAGGTCCACGAGAAGCAGAATACAATGTGCTAAACAACACCCATATCAATCAGTCTAATGCTAAAGCTTTAGCAGATGCTGCTGAAGATTGCTGGCATGCAATAATAAACAAAGACATTGAAGCTTTCGGAAAGGCATTCATTTCTTCATTCAACGCACAAACTACCATGTTTCCCAATATGGTAGACGAATCTATCAACAATATGATTCAACATTATAAAACTCAATGCAAAGGCTATAAACTTTCAGGAGCAGGCGGAGGAGGTTATCTTATATTAATTAGTGATAAAACAGTCGAGAATGCAATTAAAATTAAAATCCGACGAAAAGATATTTTATAATCCTTACCTAAACATCCATTTATCTAATAAAAATCATTCTCTATGAATCATAAATATGTATTAACCTTAGATTTGAAAGATGATGCTCAATTGATTGCTCAATACGAAGCATATCATAAGAATGTTTGGCCCGAAATCATTGCTTCTATAAAAGATTCAGGCATTATTGCAATGGAAATTTATCGTATTTCCAATCGTTTAATGATGATTATGGAAGTCAATAATGAATTTAGCTTTGAAAAGAAACAAGAAATGGACAATAAGAATACAAATGTGCAGAAATGGGAGGAATTGATGTGGAATTATCAACAAGCCCTCCCCTTTGCCGCAGCTGATGAAAAGTGGGTTTTGATGGAAAAAATATTTGAATTGAAATAAATCTTTCCTTCTCTTCATATCGTTAAAAATTAGATTTATAAAGAAGAAATCAACCATCATTATAAGCAATCTCATCTATTAATTCTATGAGCACAGAACTGAAAAACAATCTAATTGCCCCATGTGGCATGAATTGCGGTTTATGTTATGCTTATTTAAGAGCAAAAAACACTTGCCTAGGTTGCAGATGCGAAAACAAGAATAAAATATTTTGCCAAAAATGCATCATTAAAAACTGTGTATTATTGGCACAAACAACTTCCAATTTATGTTATGAATGCTCAAAATATCCTTGCACAAGATTAAAACAACTTGACAAAAGATATCGCCTAAAATATAAAATGAGCATGATTGAAAATCTTGACCATATCAATAGATTCGGATTAGATAATTTCGTTCAGAAGGAAGCTGAAAGATGGGAATGCCCCACATGTGGTGGAAGTCTCTGCGTGCATAAAGGATATTGTTTAAACTGTGAAATAATTATAAGCAAATGCATTCGCCCATTAAAACCTGTTAAAAGTTCATTGAATAATCAAATAGATAGTCAATAATATTATCTCAGAAAATAAAACTCAAAAAACAAACTCACCTAATCATTAAGCAATGACAGAAGAAACAAGATCAAATATATTTAATAAGTTGAGGAATATTGTAGCGCAATATTGCCCCCCAATGGTGGTGTCGGCTGATAAAGAAAATGTAATATATGAAATCATTGGCAATAAAGCGGTACCTTATGGCTACGATAAGAAAATTGTCGCGGGAATGTATTTCGCAACCATCGCCCAACGAAAAAACACCGTTACGTTTCACTTCTTCCCTTCCTACATGGACAACAGTTATAAGGAAGCGGCACCTGCAATTTATGCCTGTTTAAAAGGGAAAACCTGTTTTCATTTCTCAAAAGTAGAACAAGTTAATGAAGAAGAGCTACATGCGATGCTGAAACATGCTATTCAAAACTGGAAAACCATAGGATATCTTCAATAAATCACTGCTCAACTTCATGGCATGTTTTTTGATTTTTAGTAACAACCATTTTTTGTTTTCTCATAATTCAAACTAAATAAATTTAATACGATGAAAAAGTTATTATTCTCATGCTTGTTCCTTTTAATTATATCGTATTCAAAAGGACAGAAAATATATTCGGTGGATACTGATTATAAGGCAAACGTAAAGGTGTATGTGGTGGATGCCGATTATAAGGCAGATTTGCTGGTTTATAAGGTGGATGCCGATTATAAAGCCAATGGCAATGACGGCAAATGGTATTTCACCGATGCTGATTATAAGGCAGATAAGAAAATCTATTTTGTTGATGCCGATTATAAAGCAGAGCTTAAAATCTATTTTGTCGACAGCGATTATAAGGCCAAATGGGCAAATATGTCGAAGAAATATCTTCTATATTAAGCTCCATTTGGTTGCGCTTTGAGCTCAATTTTTAAAACATCTGAATCAGGCGAAAGCCTAAAAAACCTTAAATTTAGTTGGAATTATAAGCCTGATTCCAAATATTTGTTTATTTTAGCACTTGATTAGAACGATTTCATAAAGCTAAATTCAATAAATATTATTTGTTATGCAGGATATTTCCACTTATAAACCCTTGAATCATATCAGAATTGTTACAGCAGCTTCCCTTTTCGACGGGCACGATGCGTCTATCAATGTCATGCGGCGCATCATACAATCCACCGGTGCCGAAGTGATACATCTCGGACATAACCGTTCGGTGCAGGAAATTGTGGATTGTGCGGTGCAGGAGGATGTTCAGGCTATTGCAGTGACTTCCTATCAGGGAGGTCATATTGAGTTCTTCAAATATATGTATGATAAGTTGAACGAGAAAGGATTCGGGGATATAAAGATATTTGGCGGGGGCGGAGGAGTGATACTTCCTGAAGAAATTAAGGAGTTGCACGATTACGGAATTACCAGAATTTATTCGCCGGATGATGGCAGGGCTATGGGTTTGCAGGGCATGATTAACGATTTGATGCAGCAGTCGGATTTTTCGAGAGGCAGGGACTTAAAAGTGGCTGTTTCGGATATCGAAAAACAAGATTATGTCGCCATTTCAAAATTGATTTCTTCGGTAGAAAACTACCCGGAAGAAGTTAGTGGTATTATCGCTCAAATAAATGAAAAGGCGGCGCAAAAGAACATTCCTGTGTTGGGAATTACGGGCACGGGGGGCTCCGGAAAGTCTTCGCTGGAAGATGAACTTGTGAGGCGTTTCTTGCTTGATTTTCCTGATAAGAAGATAGGCATAGTGTGCGTTGATCCTTCGAAACGCAAGACGGGCGGAGCTTTGCTTGGGGATAGAATCAGAATGAATGCCATCAACAATGAGCGTGTATATTTGCGCTCAATGGCTACAAGGCAATCGAATCTGGCATTGTCAAAATATGTAAAGGATACCATCAATATTCTTAAAGTTGCCGATTTCGATTTAATCATAGTGGAAACTTCCGGAATTGGTCAATCGGATACGGAGATTGTTGACCACAGCAATTTGTTTATGTATGTGATGACGCCTGAGTATGGTGCGGCTTCTCAACTCGAAAAGATTGACATGCTTGATTATGCCGACATCATAGCCCTCAATAAGTTTGACAAAAGGGGAGGCATGGATGCCCTGCGTGATGTTAAGAAACAATATCAGCGCAATCATAAGTTATTTGAAGTAGATTTCAGCGAGATGCCTGTGTTTGGCACTATTGCTTCGCAGTTTAATGATGCGGGCGTAAATCAATTTTATAATGCCCTGATTCAAATCATCAAAAACAAACTGGGTATCGATTTCCATTCGCATGTGAGTTTGGCGGGCGAAATTCCTGATAAGATTTATATTATCCCCCCTCAGCGCACCCGCTATCTTGCCGAGATTTCGGAAACTGTGAGGAACTACAACCATTGGGCTGATGAGCAGGGTGATATTGCCCAGCAACTCTATAGCCTGAGAAATTCGATTGAATTGCTCGAAAAGGAAAATGATGCCGACAATCATCTGCTCGAATATCTTACCAACAAATATACAGAGCTTGAAAATTCTTTTGATGCTAACAATAAGAAGATTATTGAGAATTGGAAGGATAAGGTAGCCTCCTACAAAAACGAATTTTACATTTTCAAGGTGAGGGATAAAGAAATTAAGATTAAAACCCACACCGAGACGCTTTCGCATTTGCAAATACCAAAGATTGCACTGCCAAAGTATGAAGCCTGGGGCGATATCCTGAAGTGGAATCTCAAAGAGAATGTGCCCGGAGAGTTTCCCTACCTTGCCGGAACCTTCCCTTTTAAACGCGAAGGCGAAGACCCCACGCGCATGTTTGCCGGTGAGGGCGGTCCCGAACGAACCAACAAAAGGTTTCATTATGTGTCGAAAGGTTTGCCTGCCAAGAGGCTTTCGACTGCCTTCGATTCGGTGACGCTTTATGGCAACGACCCCGATGTTCGACCTGATATTTATGGAAAAATCGGCAATTCGGGCGTTTCTATCTGTTGTCTGGACGATGCCAAGAAATTGTATTCCGGTTTTAATCTGGCTGACCCTTCCACCTCGGTTTCTATGACCATCAATGGTCCGGCACCCATCATGGTGGGCTATTATATGAACACCGCTATCGATCAGCAGTGCGAAATTTACATTCAGCAGCACGGACTTGAAGCAGAGGTGGAGCAGAAAATCATTGATATCTATCGGAATAAAGGCGTTGTTCGTCCTAAATATCAAGAAGAATTGCCCGATGGAAACAATGGGCTTGGCTTAATGCTGTTGGGCGTAACGGGCGATCAGGTGTTGCCGCGAGATGTGTATGAAAAGATTAAAGCCGAAACCATTTCGGTGGTTCGTGGTACCATACAAGCGGACATTTTGAAAGAAGACCAGGGGCAAAACACTTGCATCTTTTCAACAGACTTTTCGCTGAAGCTGATGGGCGATGTGCAGGAATATTTTATCAATCATAATGTCAGGAATTTCTATTCGGTGTCCATTTCGGGCTATCATATTGCCGAAGCAGGCGCCAATCCCCTGTCGCAGCTTGCTTTCACCCTTGCCAATGGGTTCACTTATGTGGAATATTACCTTTCGAGGGGCATGCACATCGATAAGTTTGCGCCCAATCTTTCCTTCTTTTTCTCCAATGGCATCGACATAGAGTTTTCGGTCATTGGCAGGGTTGCCCGTTCTATTTGGGCTAAGACGATGAAGAACAAGTATAAAGGCAATGCCCGTTCGCAGCAACTGAAATATCACATCCAGACTTCAGGTCGCTCGTTGCATGCGCAGGAAATTGGTTTTAACGATATACGCACCACCCTGCAGGCGCTCTATGCCATTTACGACAATTGCAATTCGCTGCATACGAATGCCTACGACGAAGCTATCACCACGCCCACCGAAGAGTCGGTGCGCCGTGCCATGGCAATACAGATGATCATCAATCACGAGTTGGGCTTAGCCAAGAATCAGAATCCCAACCAGGGTTCCTTCATCATCGAAGAGCTTACGCAATTGGTGGAAGAAGCCATACTGAGCGAATTCGACCGCATTTCGGAACGCGGTGGGGTGTTGGGCGCCATGGAAACGGCTTATCAGCGCAGCAAAATTCAAGAGGAATCGCTCTACTACGAAACCCTGAAACACACCGGCGATTTGCCCATCATGGGTGTGAACACCTTCCTTTCTTCGGAAGGTTCGCCAACGATCACGCCCAGCGAGGTGATACGTTCCACTGAAACGGAAAAGCAGTATCAGGTAAACATGTTAGCCGAATTGCATAAAAGTCATGCCAACGAAATCGCTGATGTGCTGGCAAAACTAAAGCACGCCGCGGTGAAAAACGAGAATGTGTTTGAAGTCATCATGGAGATATCGAAATACTGTTCCATTGGGCAGATAACGCATGCGCTGTTTGAGGTTGGGGGGCAGTATCGGAGGAATATGTGAAAAGTACTTAAAGTTTGGAGTACTTAAAGTTAAGTTAATGGGTTAATAAGTTATTGGTTTATTGGGGGAAGAAGTGGGAATAAGAATGTAATCTAAACAATCCTTTCTAACTTTGTGTAGCTTAGTGTTATCTTAGTGTTCCTTAGTGGTATAGCTATACACAAAGCTTCGCAAAGAAACTCAAAGTTTCACAAAGTATCTCCCTTGAGAATAAATTTTCTATATGTTTTTATCAACAAGCTTCTTGCCTAATCCCACTATACTCAATTATTGCCATTGGATTCATTGCCGTTCGGCTTCAGCCAACGCGCTTAAATGATAAACATCTGTTGGCTTTAACCTAAATAAGATAATTACAAATTATCCTGTGTTCTAAACCGATTCTCAAAATCGGCTTAGCTAAGTCGGATTTGTTATAAATGCCGTTCAGAGGGGGTGTAATAAAGAGGCATGTAAGCACTTACATTTTGGGAGAGATGTAACGATTGTTGTCGATATTTTTAATTTTTTATTAATTCTAATAGGTGTCAGTGATGTAAATTTTTGTATCAAAATTTTTATATGTTATTGATTTTAAATCATTTATATCATATTTTGAGTAATCGTTCAAAGGAGCAAAAACATACAAATATTGGTTTAGATATACCTTGTATATGGTTGATTGTATGAATTTAATATATAGACAAACATTCTGTTTATTTTGTTTATTAGGTCTAAAATCCACATCACTGAAGCTTTCCTTCACATCATTGAAAGATTTCTTCACATCATTGACAGTTTACTTCACATCACTGAAAGATTCATTCACATCATTGAAAGATTCATTCACATCATTGAAAGATTCATTCACATCATTGATAGTTTCCTTCACATCACTGAAAGATTCCTTCACATCACTGAAAGATTCTTTCACATCACTGAAAGATTCCTTCACATCATTGACAGTTTCCTTCACATCATTAAAAGAAAATCCTACATCAATGAACGAAAAATCTACTTCATTGATTTTGCCATTTACATCAATAATATTATCATCCCAAATCCGTCATTAGGAATTAATTTCTAATGACGGTCATTAGAAAATTCTGTT
>JBAWXL010000145.1:0-11818 GCA_037144095.1 Bacteroidota bacterium | reverse complement strand
ATTTTATAGCTGGTAAACTAAAATTTGATTACCCACTCTATCCGTTATAGAACCATAAATAATAAATTTCGGTGGTACATTTTATGTTTCAAACGCCTGAGCAATAAAAAATACAAATCATATTAATCAAAGTACTGATTAGCTTTCCACTGGATTTCAGCTTTATGCCTTCGACTTAATATTCTTCAACTTTAAAAACTTTGCTGTATAAGATTTCTTCGCATTATGAAGTTCTTCGGGAATACCTTCAAAAACAACATGTCCGCCCAAATCTCCTCCTTCTGGTCCTAAATCAATTATCCAATCAGCCGATTTGATAATTTCAGGATTGTGTTCTATCACAATTATTGAATGACCTTTGTTTAACAGCGCATTAAATGCATGAAGAAGTTTATGGATGTCATGAAAATGGAGTCCTGTAGTTGGTTCATCAAAGATAAACAACATGGGCTTATCTGAAGCCCCTTTTGTTAAGAAAGATGCCAGCTTAATTCGCTGAGCTTCCCCTCCACTTAATGTACTTGATGATTGCCCCATTCTTAAATAACCCAAACCCACATCCTGCAAAGGGCGAAGTTTTTCAACAATTTTAGAAGAAACATTTGATTTTGAAATATTTTCAGTAAAGAAATCGATGGTTTCGTTAATCGTTAAATTTAATAAATCATTGATATTTTTACCATTATAATTTATTTCAAGAATTTCATCTTTAAAACGTTTTCCATTGCAAGTTTCACAAATCAATTGAACATCTGCCATAAATTGCATCTCAATATTCACAAATCCCTCCCCTTCACATTCTTCGCATCTGCCGCCCGTAGTGTTGAATGAAAAGAACCCAGTTTTATATCCCCTCATTTTAGATAATGCCTGGTTGGCATATAAAGTTCTTATTTCGTCCCAAGCCTTCATATATGCTGCCGGATTTGAGCGCGTTGAACGACCTATTGGGTTCTGATCAATTAATTCAACATTTGTAATGCTATCAATATCACCTGAAATTTTACTAAAAGTTCCACTTCGTTCATTAAGCCCATCGAAATTCTTTTTCAATGCAGTATACAGCACCTTTTTAATTAATGAAGTTTTTCCAGAACCACTAACACCCGTAACAACAGTAAGTATTTGAAGTGGAAATTTCACATTAAAATTCTTTAAATTATTTTCCCTTGCACCTGTAATTTCAATAAATTCTTTCCATTTGCGCCTGAATTCAGGAATCGGAATTAATTCCCTGCCATTAATATAATCTGCTGTTAAACAATTGGTGCTTTTAGTTAACTCTATAAAAGTTCCTTCAAACATTACTTCACCACCATCTTGACCTGCATATGGTCCAATATCGATAATAAAATCAGCATTTCTTATAATTTCTTCGTCATGTTCAACCACAATTACGGTGTTTCCAATATCACGCAATGATATCAGCACATCAATCAAACGTTTCGTATCCCTTGGATGTAATCCGATACTTGGCTCATCCAAAATATACATTGCACCAACCAAATTACTTCCTAAAGAAGTTGCAAGGTTAATTCGTTGTGATTCTCCTCCCGATAGGCTGTTCGATAAACGATTAAGAGTTAAATATCCTAATCCAACGTCCGATAAATAGCCCAAACGATTATTTATTTCCAATAACAAACGATCAGCAACTTTTTGTTGATGTTCTGTAAGCACTAATGCTTTGAAAAATAATTTTAATTTATCAATGCTCATCAAAACAAGATCAAGAAGTGATTTTCCTGAAATGCGGACATAAGACGCATCAATTCTTAATCGGGTACCTTTGCATTCAGGACAAACTGTTCTTCCTCTGTATCGCGACAACATCACCCTGTATTGGATTTTATAGGTTTGCTCTTCAACATATTTAAAAAAGTCATTTATTCCTTGAAAATATGAATTCCCTGTCCATAAGAGTTTATATTGTTTTGGGGTAAGTTCATAAATAGGAGTATGAATTGGAAAATCAAATTTATAAGCATTCATTACCAGCTCATTTTTCCATTCACTCATCTTCTCCCCCTTCCAACAAACAATTGCTTCTTCATAAATCGAAAGATTTTTATTTGGGATTACTAAATCTTCATCAATTCCTATAATATTTCCAAATCCTTCGCATTTTTTGCAAGCTCCATAAGGATTATTAAAGCTAAATAAATTGACAGAAGGCTCTTCGAAGCTTTTTCCATCCAGCTCAAAACGATTAGAAAACGAATGATTTTCATTTGAATCAAGAAATAAAATATTGCAGAAGCCATTGCCCTCATAAAATGCGAGCTGAACCGAATCGCCAATCCGTGAAATGGTTTCATCATCCATATTCACTTCAATACGGTCAACAAGAATTGCAACCTCTTTGCCTTTAAAGGAAGTTTTGGCAGTTAAAAGCTCATCAATTTTAAATATTTCATTTTGAATTAATAATCTAGTAAAGCCTTGATATTTTAAAATTTTAAGCTGTTCTTCAGGTTTCCGATCTTTTTTCAATTTAAATGGAGCTGAAACAATAATCATTCTTCCTAAAGCTTGAGAAGTAATAAAATTAATTACATCCGTTACAGTATCTCTTTTGACTTCTTTATTTGATACAGGAGAATAAGTAATTCCAATTCGCGCATATAATAATTTCAAATATTCATAAATTTCAGTAGAAGTCCCCACAGTTGAACGAGGATTACGGGAAATCACCTTCTGTTGTATTGCAATTGCCGGAGATATTCCTCTAATATAATCAACTTCAGGTTTATGCATTCTACCTAAGAATTGACGGGCATAGGAGCTAAGACTTTCGACATACCTTCGTTGCCCTTCTGCAAATAAAGTGTCAAATGCTAATGAAGTTTTGCCAGAACCTGAAAGTCCGGTAATAACAATGAACTTATTTTTAGGTAAAGCAACACTAACATCCTTTAGATTGTTTACTCTCGAATTTTTTATTAAAATATATTTTTTTGGGTCAAGATCGTTGAAATCCTTATTTGGCATGGCTTTCGGAGTTTTTCAATTTAGATATAAAAAGATTTTCGCCAAAATTATTAAATAAAACTTGCATTGAAAGAAAAAATGTATTATTTTTGCTGTCTCAAATTTAATTATAATTTTAGCGGAGGTCATTATCGAATAAACATCTACCTTTTTTAGTCTTAGTATTCATTTTAAATAAAAGGAGGTGTGTTATGCATTTACAAAAGCTCAAAGATAATGAACTTATTCATTTATATCTTTCTGGTAATTCTTTAGGTTTAGAGATTTTAGTTCGCCGTCACCAAAAAAAGGTTTTTGGTTATCTTATGAATTTAGTTAAAGATTATGATCTTGCAAACGATTTGTTTCAGGAAACATTTATCAAAGTAATTAATACTTTTCAGTCCGGTACTTATAAAGACCAGGGCAAGTTTATTAATTGGGTAGTTCGCATTGCTCATAATATTGCTATTGATTATTTCAGAAAACAAAAAATCAGTCCTCAGATTGAAAATAAAGAAGAGTTCGATTTTTTAAAATATGTAGCTATTGTTGAACCTAATATTGAAGATTGCATGATTACTGAACAAATTCATGTTGAGTTGAGAAAATCAATTCTTTTTCTTTCAAAAGAACAACAAGAAGTTTTGATTCTCCGTCATTATAATAATATGAGTTTTAAAGAAATTGCAGAGCATCTGAATGTCAATATTAATACGGCCCTTGGCAGAATGAGATATGCATTGATTAACCTTAGAAAAATAATAGAAGAAAAAAATATTGTTCTTACACATTAAATATTTTCATTTAATACAATAATATTCATTTTTGCTCGTTAGGCAATTATAATTTAAAATACATTATAGTGCCTATGCAAAAAAACTATTCTTTTAATTTCGTTCGTTTAAATAAAAACTCAAGAAACAACACCGCCACGCAAAACGAATTACCCTCAGAATTTGCTATTCAACAAATCCTTAGGTATGCAAAAGCTATTGAATCTCATAAAACTTCTTGCATTTCTATAGTTAGCTGGGTGTTAAATTAAAGGTTTTTCACCTTTGTAAAAACGAATTTTTCCATGTAAATCTTCTTTATTTACAATGGAAGTGTAATTTAATTGTCCAAAATGTAATCCTAAAGTTTTACTTTGGGTTGGATTCATTTCAACATATAGCTTACCCCCTGGTTTTAACCAAATCATCCCTTTTTGAAGAATGCTTTCATAGAAGTATAAGGGATTTTCGTTAGGAACAAATAAAGCAATATGGGGTTCGAAATTCAAAACATTAGGATGCATCATTTCTTTTTCTCCCTCTAATACATAAGGTGGGTTACTTACTATAATGTCGAAAAATGATTCTTCGAAAATATTTTCATTTGAAGTTATATCATTTAGACAGAAATTAATTTGGGTATCATTCATTATTGCGTTTTCTTTAGCTGTTTCAATAGCTTCAAATGATATGTCTAAACCATAGACTGAAGCTCTTTGAATTTGTTTTTTTAAAGCAATTGCTATGCAACCACTCCCTGTAGCAATATCCAATATCTTTAAATCTTTAGCCCCCTTATTTTCATTAAAAATCCATTGTACCAACTCTTCTGTTTCAGGACGTGGAATTAATACTGACGAATTGACATTAAGTATGCAATCCATAAACACTGTACTCCCTAATATATATTGTATCGGTTTGAAAAGTTTTAGTTCTTTAATTATAGAATTGATTTTAAGAAGGTCAGATTCGTTGATTGTCTGATTTCTATTCACAAACAGGTCGATCTTCGAAAACCCAAATAATTTATTTAATGATAAATAGAGAAATGAATTAATTTCATTTTCGGGGTACAGGTCTTTAAGATGATTTTTGAAGACTTTAATGGTGTCATCTAAACGGTTCGAAGGAAATTTCATGGGGCTAAAGTACTAAAATAATATATTTTTGCAACATGAATTCTCATGATAAATATATAAACAGATGTCTTGAATTGGCTCAATCAGGATTAGGATATGTTGCGCCTAACCCAATGGTGGGTTGTGTTATAGTGCATAATGACGAAATTATTGGGGAGGGCTTTCATCGTGTTTATGGTGGTTTTCATGCCGAAGTAAATGCAATAAATTCAGTAAAAGATGCTGAATTATTAAAAAAATCCAGCATTTATGTGAATTTGGAACCCTGTTCTCATTATGGCAAAACGTCTCCTTGTGCTGAATTGATTATTCAACACAAAATACCTAAAGTAATAGTTGGTTCTACTGACCCCCATGTTCTAGTTGGTGGAAAGGGAATAGAAATGCTTCGAAATGCCGGATGTGAAGTAATAACAGGTGTTTTAGAAAAAGACTGTATTCAATTAAACAAACGTTTTTTCACATTTCACATAAAAAAAAGACCTTATATAATATTGAAGTGGGCTCAAACACTTGATGGATTTATTGATATTGACAGAAACATTACATCTAATCAAAACTCATGGATTAGTAATGATGCTTTGAAGCGTTTGGTGCATCTATGGCGTACGCAAGAACAATCTATTTTGGTAGGATATAATACCGCTCTTGTTGATAATCCTCAATTGAATGTAAGAATTGTATCAGGTAAAAATCCTTTGCGCGTTGTTTATGACCCTAAAAACAAACTTCCGCCAGACTTGCATCTTTTTGATGGTTCCACACCTACTCTATTGATTTGTAATAAAAATCAACATCCGATAAAAGATAATGCTGAAACTGAAATAATCCCTTCTTCATCTGAGGCTGCACAAAATATTTTGGAGGTACTTTATAAAAAAAATATCCAATCTGTAATTATTGAAGGTGGCAAGAATACTTTGGAAATGTTTATCAGAAGTGGTTTGTGGGACGAAGCCCTTATTCTGGTCGGTAACAAGACTTTTGGAAGAGGACTTCAAGCTCCTGTCATTCAAAATACAGCAAAATATATTGAAGACGTTCAAGGGGATAAAATAATGTATATCGAAAATCCTCTTCAATCTTTAACCTAAGTCTGCCAATGAGTTTTCTACTTTTAGCAATTGGATTTTCGACATGTATTTTTATTACTTTTAAAATTTTCCAGCGCTTCGAAATCAATTTAATCCAGGCAATTACGGTTAATTATATTGTTGCAGTTAGCAGCGGCATATTAAGTTTGCCGCATTCATATTCTTTTAATGAACTCATGGACAGAGAGTGGATTTATTATGCACTTGGCGTTGGCGTGCTTTATGTTCTTATTTTTTTTGTCTTTGCCAATTCGGCACAAAAAGCAGGTGTGGCTATAACAGCGGTTTCGAGCAAAATGTCGTTGGTTATTCCGGTTGTTTTTGGGTTTTTACTTTTCAATGAACAACTGAATATTCAAAAGATTTTAGGCGTTAGCCTTGCGCTGATTGCATTTTATTTCACATTTCAACAAAAATCAAAAACAAACCGAAAATATTTGTTTTTACCTTTACTTCTGTTTTTGGGAACAGGTACGGCTGATACGCTTCAAAAAAAGAGCCAAACCCTTTTTGTGAATGGAGATGAAATAATGTTTTTAGTAGTTACGTTTTCAGTTGCATTGCTCATTGGGTTCGCAGCGTTTTTAGTTATAAAGTCTAAAAATCATCAAAAAATACATTTGAAGAATATTATAGGAGGAACAATACTTGGTTTATTCAATTGGGTTTCCACATTATTTTTCATTAAAGGGCTAAATTCGATGGAAGTATCTATTTTTATCCCGGTTTTTAATGCTTCAATTGTGACCAATGCTGCTATTATCGGCTTTTTATTTTTCAATGAGAAACTTCGGAAAATAAATTGGGCAGGTATTATGCTGGCTATTTTTTCAATTATTTTAATTGCTATAAGTTAATGCTTTTCGACGACACCTATAAAACAATAACAAGCCAATCTGTTGGGATTTACAGAGAAAAAGGCAGCAAATTTATTGCAACAGCCATTCCAATTCAGTCAGAGCAACAGGTTAAGGATGAGATTAATCAGGTTGCAAAAAGATACCATGATGCTCGCCATCACTGTTATGCTTATAGATTAGGTTTCGACGGCAGCATTCAGCGCTATAACGATGATGGAGAGCCTTCAGGAACAGCAGGTCGCCCTATCATGGGGCAAATTCTATCAAATGAACTAACCCTTGTTCTGATTGTGGTTACCCGTTATTTTGGAGGTACGAAATTGGGAGTGAGTGGGTTGATTCAGGCATATAAAACCGCTTCGAAGGAAGCTCTTGTAGTCGCAAGCATTGTTGATTGCTTTGTGAAGGAAGTGTATGAATTGAAATTTGATTATGGTCAGATGAGCCTTGTTATGAACAAATTAAAGACGAGTCCTGCCAATATTCTTTTTAATAAATTTGAAACGGATTGCAGCATTGTTTTTTCAATCAGAAAAAGTTTAGCCGATCAAACCATTGAACCCCTGAGTAAAATAGACAACTCGAACTTGACTTTTCTTCGATATGAATGAAAAGGCTGCCAGCTTTAAATTGATGTAATACATAAGTTTAGTTTCAGCTTAGATTTATTTTTTTATACTGGGACAAAAATTTGAAATTCCCATTTTGAATGCAAACATACAAGCCGTGTTTTTCAAAATATTGGCATTGTATGCATACATACAAGAGGTGTTTTTCAAAATTCTGACCATGTATACAAATACCTTTGACATGAATTTTCAAAGAGTAGATTTCGACTTTTTTGTTAAACAAGCAAATGAAGGAATTGAATTTAAAGCGACTAAAAAATTTAAGGTATCTTAATCTTTTGCCCCAACTTCAGAATTGATGTTTTATTTAATCCGTTAGCCTGCATAAGTTTCTCTAGACTTACGCCATTATTTCTGGCAATTTTACTCAATGTATCTCCCGAACGAACTTTATACAGTTTACTTCTTTCACCGGGTGTTTTCTTAGTCGATTTTGTAACCGTGGCTATGGGTTTCGATTCGATGCTATCATTTTTAACAATAACAGGTTCCGGTTGTTCCAATTTATCTTTTTTCCCTTTTTTCTTTTTCTTTTTCGAAGCGGGCATCTTTTCAGGATCGAAATCATGGAATAAATCTTTCGTAATCTTTAGGGTATCTTGTTTTAAATTATAAAGTTTAAAATCAAGTATCGTTAGTGGATTGAAAGGCTCTCCCAGATAACGGGTTTCGAAATGCAAATGATCGGTGGTGGCTCTTCCGGTTCGCCCACCTAAACCTATCAAATCACCCGCTTTTACAAACTGATTTGGTTTTACTTTTATTTTAGACAAATGAGCATAATAGGTCTCAATTCCATTTTCGTTTGTAACCACCACCATATTTCCATAGCCATAATAGCGCTTTGCCATGCTCACCGTTCCATTGAAAGCCGACACAACAGGGTCGCCCCTTTTCAATTTAATATCCAAACCCGTATGGTGATGCCTTCCCCTATAACCAAAACCCGAAATTATATTTCCTTTATAAGGGAATGCAAAAGAATCAGCAGTATCGACCAAAACCAAAATAGTAGTGTCTGCCTTTTGTTTCAATCCCATCCGATTTGCTTTCATATTGGCTTTATTCAAACTATGATTAGACAATACATTAGCCGGAATTAAACTTATATCATCAGGCACATGCAAAACATTTTTTGTAGAATCGTGCGGCAAAGCCTTTATGGTGGATGTATCAGCAGTATTTCTTTGTGCATAGCCTATTGTGGCATACAAAGCATACACACTACATATCAGTATTTTTAATACAAAAACTTTTTTTAATTTTGTCATCTAATTAAACTATTTATCAGCTCAAATGTTATTACATTTAGATTTCCAAAATTGCACAATCTATTCTAATAATCAATCATTTATGCTGTTAAAAAAGATTAAATAACATTTTGTTTAAATTTAAATCAAGTAAATAATAATATCTAACTCAATAATTTAAAATGAATTACATAGAATTAAGCCCCGAAAGAAAATCTTTCAACATTAATATGGATAATAGCATTTTTGGCTCTTTTGCCGAAATTGGTGGAGGACAAGAAACCGCCCGTTTCTTTTTCCAGGCAGGAGGTGCTTCACACACCATCGCCAAGACCATTTCCGCCTACGACATGGCTTTGAGCGATAATTTATATGGCAAAAGCACCGGAAATCGCTATGTGAGCCAAGCAAGACTTAAAAAGATGTTGACAGTTGAATTCGACAATCTTACTCAGGTTTTGACTGGGAAAAAAGATGAGAATGTTCGTTTCTTTGCTTTTGCCAACACAGTCAGCATACGGAACTTCAAAAAGACGAATGAATCACACGGATGGTTAGGGTGCAAATTCCAACTTACACCTCAGGGTAAACCCAATGAAGTGATTATGCATGTTAGATTATTAGAAAATGAAGGCTTACAACAACAGGCAACTCTTGGTGTTTTAGGCGTTAATTTCTTGTATGCATGTTATTATTATCACGATAATCCAACTTCATTTATCAAATCGCTCACCGATTCTATTTCCGATAATTGTATCGAAATCACCATGCTCACCATGTATGGGAACGAATTGGATTATGTTGATAATCGCCTGCTTGGAGTTCAATTGGTGAAAAACGGTTTATGTCCTGCAATCATTTTCGATCGCAATGGATTGATGCAACAGCCTTCTGATATGTTGTACAAAAAAGATGTGCTCGCCTTCCGTGGCAGTTTCCGCCCGATCACTTATACTGGTTTCGATATTCTCAGGTCATCTTATTCGATGTGTAAAAAAGAAGCGCTTTACTCAAAGGAAAACACCCTTGCTTTATGCGAAATCACCTTGAATAATTTGCTTGAAGATGGAAAATTCGACGAAAGAGATTTTCTGGAAAGAGTTGATATTTTAAATGGTATGGGGCAAAATGTGATGATTTCCAACTTCAAGGAATATTATCGTTTGGTAGAATATTTTTCTTTGTTCCAACTTGATGATTTGCGAATTATTATGGGCGCCGATACCCTCGAAAAGGTGATGGACGAATGCTATTATGCCGAGTTAAAAGGGGGAATTTTGGAAGCTTTCGGAAAACTTTTTGCCAATACCACTCAATTATACATCTATCCTTCGCTCAACAAACGTAAAGATGATTTGCTCACATCCGAAAACATTCGTTTGAGCGACGAAGTTATTTCGTTGTACGATTTCCTTCTTGTAAACAAAAGAATTATTGATTTAGAGGACTATAAGACTCAATTTCTTGACATTCATTCGAGCGAAGTGTTGGAGCTTATTCAGGCTGAAGACAACAGTTGGGAAAAAAAGGTGCCTGTTTATATTGCCGAATGTATAAAAAAGCGAAATTTGTTTGGTTACAAAAACAATTCAAATGACACAAAACATCCCCCTTGCCGAACAACTCCGTCCGACAAGGCTTAGCGAATACATTGGGCAAGGACACATTATTGGCCCCAATGCCATTCTGAAAAAAGCCATCGAAGCCGGCAAAATCCCTTCCATGATTCTTTGGGGACCACCCGGAGTTGGCA
Source organism: Bacteroidota bacterium (assembly GCA_037144095.1). Classification (GTDB taxonomy): domain Bacteria; phylum Bacteroidota; class Bacteroidia; order Bacteroidales; family CAIXTV01; genus CAIXTV01. Next base: position 1,347 of record JBAWXL010000145.1, on the reverse strand, counting down.
AAACCACTTTAGCCTTCATCATTTCTAAAGAGCTACAGATTCCCTTTTTCACTCTAAGTGCTGTAAATTCAGGCGTAAAAGATGTACGGGCGGTGTTCGATCAGGTGAAAGAATCGGGAAATCATGCCATTTTGTTTATTGATGAAATTCATCGCTTCAGCAAATCGCAGCAAGATTCGCTTTTAGGGGCTGTTGAGAAGGGCATAGTGAGCCTCATTGGTGCCACCACCGAGAATCCCTCATTCGAAGTCATCTCTCCTCTCCTATCGCGCTGTCAGGTCTACATTCTGAAACCTTTGGCTGAAGACGAACTGAATACCATTTTAGAAAAAGCCCGTCTTTTCGCTGAGAGTCTTTATAATAAAACAATTATTCTTGAAGAAAAAGAAGCCCTCTTGCAGGTTTCGGGTGGCGATGCACGAAAACTCATCAATGCCTTCGAATTGGTGACCGAAAACCTGATGACTTCGGCGGATGAAGTCCACATCAATAACGAACTCACCCTCAAAATCATTCAGCAAAACATTGCCCTGTATGATAAATCGGGCGAAATGCACTATGATATTATTTCGGCTTTCATCAAATCGCTCAGGGGCAGCGACCCCAATGCCGCTGTCTATTGGCTTGCCCGCATGTGCGAAGCGGGCGAAAAACCTGAATTTATTGCACGCCGCATGTTGATTTTGGCATCGGAAGACATCGGAAATGCCAATCCCAATGCTTTGCTGCTTGCCAACAATTGTTTTCAGGCTGTGCACGCTATTGGCTATCCCGAATGCGAACTGATTTTAGCGCAAACAGCCGTTTATCTGGCTTGCTCACCCAAGAGCAATGCCTCGTATATGGCGCTGCTTCAGGCAAAACAAGCCGTTCGCGAACAAGGCACACAGCCGGTGCCCTTGCATTTGCGCAACACACCAACCAAGCTCATGAAAGAAATTGGCTACGGAAAAGGCTATCAATATGCCCACGACTATAAAGATAATTTTGCCCAGCAGGAATTTCTGCCCGATAAACTCAAAAACACTCAATTCTACAATCCACAAGCCAATGCCCGCGAAGAAGAAATGCGGAAGTTTTTAAAGTATCGGTGGAAAGAGAAATATGGGTATTAGGCAATAATTGGGTGTCCATGCAATTGAATATCAATAAAAAAACCTAACAGGATTTTGAAACCTGTTAGGATTGACTTTGGTTGAAAAAAGCCTAACATTAAGAATAATTGCAAATTATCCTGTGTTAACAGCCGATCTGCAAAATCGGCTTAGCATCGTCGCATTTTTTATATATGTCGCTCAGATGGAGAGAACATTCTTTGATTAAATATTATCTGACAGTTACGATTCC
>JBAWXL010000144.1:0-11913 GCA_037144095.1 Bacteroidota bacterium | reverse complement strand
CCGAAAAGGTGCTCGACAAATACATTACCGTGCTTAAACTGAAATTAAACAAACCCATCCGACTGTATAGAGGGCAGGGCGGCTTTTACTAGAGACTGGGGGGAAGACCCAAGGCTCAAATTCCAAGCTTCAAATTGCTAGGAAACAAGTCGGCAGACCTTTTCCTTGGGTCTTGAGACTTGAAATTTGGGACTTGAGACTTTATTTCGCCGTTATTTCGTCCACAAATATCCAGGCTTTTCCTCCTCTGTAGGCGTGCCATGCAGGAAGTTTCTTCGCACTACGTAATTCAAACTTCACATATCGAACTTTTGCCCCTTTCAACTTGAAGTTAAAGTTTTTGATATCAGTTTTATATTTTAATTCCGGATCAGACTTCAGTTCTTCTACTAACTCATATTTCATCCCATCATTTGAAGTAGAACAGGCAATTGAAGTGGGGTGAAGTATCCAAACGTCAGGCGAATGCAGCGTGCTGATGTTAATTTCATTCAGTTTAGTAAGGCTGTCCATGTCCAAAATAATCGTCGCATCCTGATCTTCCCAACCGAGCCAGTTTATCTTATAATCTTCGTTGCCCATCACCCCATTTGTCAGCATTTGCGGACCTAATCCGGTGTATTTCGGGTCGGGTGGCGGCAAACAAACTACCTTTTTCTTGAACGCCAGATTCCCTTCAACCTGCACATTTATCGTGCGTAGCGTACTGTTATAAAAGAAAGTGGGTGTCAATCCTTTTTCATTCAATGCCTGAATTGAATCGTGTTTGCACATCGAATAAAAATCCTCCAGCATCTGATTCATCTCCTTCTTTTGTACATATTTCCCATTCACTTCCTTATACCAACCCCGCTCGCCAAATAAGTCTGTTTTCGCAATCTCAATAGCTGAAAACATTATTGGCAAACGGGCAGCTTTCACCCTATAAAGCACCTCCATATTAGCGGCGACAGCCTTTTCAGCCTTATCAAATAACTCATTATATCTAATCATGTTCTTTTCTGATAAAATATTTTGAGATAACCAAACCGGGTTACCGTAAATATCCAAATGTACGTTTGCCTTCTGACATTCACTATGCAACTTATCAAAATATTCGCGAATAAAAGGTGCCGCATCACCATAAAACCCTTTCATGAAATCATCAATAACAACATTGACATCAGCATTCGGATTCCACAACAATTTACTCAACAAATAACACTTTAACTCACCAAAATTCTCGCTGTGTTTTCCATTACACTGCTGAAAATGCGCCATCACATGATTCTTGGTAAAGAATTGAATGTTGGGTTGAAGGGTATTGTATAGTGGAAAAGGTCCAAAGGAATTCGAAAACTGTGTCTCATAGTCCCACAACATAATCTTATTGGTAATTTTTCCCCAATCTATAATCTCCTTAGTAAAAGCCTTGCTACCGGTGTCCGTTTCAATAGGCTGACTCCTATTAAGTTCGATAGTGCAAAGGGTAATCATTACATTATCCAAAGGCTTAGTTTTCAAAGGGGGTTTTCGAGTGTATTGATAAGCAAGCGTGGTAATAATTTTATCAGGAAAAGCCTTCGCAACCTCATTCACAAAGCGCAGCATCAAGCCTGAAGGCGAGCCCTCCTCCTCATCAATCGCCTTACACTTATCACATTCGCAATGATAATAATTATCACTCTGGCTCACCGACCAATATTTAATATTGGGATGATTTGCCATTTGTTCTTTCAAATGCCCTATCGTAATCTTCAATATCTCAGGGTTCGACAAGCAAAACTGACCATACGGAACCCTCACCCCATTTATCAGAGAAAAATATTCAGGATGATCTTTGAAATATACATCCGCCGGAATAATCCTAGGCAAGGTATGGACATAGTAACCGCGATAATTTGGCTCATTCCAGATGTTTTCCACCTCAACAATTTTGCGGAAATACTCATAAGTAGTATCCCTTGTAAACTCACAATGCACAATCCTGATTTCAGCAGGCGGAATTTGGACATCATTGATTTGCCTAATGACGATGGTTTCGTTATGAGGAACATATTCAACTGATGGAGAGAACTTGCGGCACGACAAATAGTCTTCCAAGAAGCCTGTCACTCCATAAATCACACCCCTTTCACTCCCTCCGAGTATCTGCAATTTATCTCCAATAGTATTCAAATAATACCCATCCTCCTTCAGTAGCTGTTTCTTGATTTTTGTGTTTTCATCTGATGTACGGTTGGTTAAACCAATCAGAATTTCCTTGTCCGAAGGCTTTTCATTATCTTTAACCACAGGCAATTCGCAACCCGAAATCTTCTTCAAATACAATTGAAGCAAATTAGCCGCCGAATATTCATATTTACTTGCATTTTGTGGAATCACAATCTTGTAATCACTCTTCGATTTATCTACAAGCGTCATAAATTGCGATTTAGCAACACTAAAGTTCAGCAAGAATAACAAAAGGAAAATAAGTTTCTTTTTCATTGGATTGATTTTTTGTAAGAGCAAAGTTATTAATAATAACGAAAAATGAAATTCTATTAGCTTAAAAAGCTTTTTATTTCTAACTTATATCAAACAAATATTACTTTTGTCTACTCCATTAAAATATTATTCCGAAAGTAGCGATTTAATGAATTTTCAGAAATACATAAAGACAGTGCCTGCAATTGCTATTTGCTTAGTAGTGCTTTTAGCCGGGTTTATACTCTATTTTATCTTAAAATACGGCGTCGATGTCCCCTATATGGATCAATGGGAATACGTTGGCTTCTTCGATCATCTTTCGAAAGGCACCCTTTCTTTTGGCGAACTTTTTAAACAGCAAAACGAATACCGCCAGTTCTTTCCCAATGTAATATACGTTGCTTTAGGGTGGATAACCCACTGGAATGTCCGTTACGAAATGATTGTGATTTTTCTGTTGGCATGTTTGGTTTCCTTTAATATTTTCAAGTTGGCAAGTCATACGTTAAACGTACAACCTTGGCAAAAATGGACCTTGTTTTTCATTGCAAACCTCTTCATTTTCTCTCCAGGGCAATACGAAAATTGGCTGTTCGGTGTACAAATCGAATATTTCCTCCCCATAGCTTGTATCACCTCAGCCATGGTCATCATTTATTCAGAAATGAACCCCCGCGTCAAACTAAATTTAAGCATGCTCCTCGCCATCATCAGCACCTATTCTTCCATTAATGGCTTCGTTATCTGGCTTGTTCTAATCCCATTGTTCTATTTCTCAGGGAAAAACACAGCATACTTCAGAAAAGAATCCGTAATATCCACCTGGCTGTTAGGCACCGTCATCACCCTAATAATTTACTTCATCGACTATCACAAACCCATTCATCATCCAAGTTTAACAATCGTTTTCACCGATCCAATACTCGCACTGCAGTACTTTCTCGCCTCAATGGGAAACCCTCTCCGCATTGTTCATTCCCTTAATATGATTATTTTGTTTGGAGGAATATTACTTACAGGGTTTATCGGTTTAGTCATATATATTTTTTGGCATTATAAAGATAAGAAACTCATGAGTCAATCAATGGTTTGGTTGATGTTGGCGGTATATTCTTTACTCACCGCCGGCATGATACTGTTTGGCCGGCTCGGTTACGGTCTCGAGCAATCTCTGTCGTCGCGCTACACTTCTTTCACCCTATTTCTTGTCGTAGCGGTCATCTATCTTGTTCCGATTATCTTGATTAATCTTGCTGAAAAAATCCGTTTCAATGGCATTTCAAAAGCGGCATTTGCCATCATTGTTACCCTGTTTATTGTTTCAAGAGGAATTGCTTACAGTTATTCAGTTAAAGAATTAAAAACCTATCATTCCAACATTCAGCATGCAAAAGCAGGGCTTTTGTACATCTCCTATATACCTCCCCAGGAATGTGTTAATAAGATTTATCCGGCTAATTTCATTCAGCTTCAAATTAAAGCGAAGATATTAGATTCATTAGGATATTTAAGACCTGGCTTAATCAAAACTAATGTTTTGCAAGATTTTGAAAGCACCGAAAACAAAAGCCTTGATTATGGTTCATTCGATAAATTGCAAAGCATAAACGATAGCATTTATGTTGCTTCAGGTTATAGCTGCAATCCTAAAACTCACGACCCGTCCGATGCTATTATCCTGTCTTATGAAGATGGTAAAGGTAAATCCTTGCTGCTTGCTTTTGATAATAAAGACACTTTGTATTGGACGAAAAAGTTTTCAATTCAACAAGTCTCCATCAAACCCATTGTAATCAACGCATGGGCTTTAGATGCCAACACCGGAAAGGCAACCAAGCTTAAAGGAAGCCACTCCATCAATAAGTAGAGTTATCAATTGGGTTGGAAAATAAATTACCACCTAATCTTATTTTCAAACTTACGGCATCCTAAATATTGTTAGAATAATCATGATTATTTCATCCTTAATCTTTCATTTAACTAACTTTATGAATTTATTAATTCATTTTCATAATACTTATTTTGATCAATATTTAGGTTTTACTCTTCTTCAATCTCTTTAAAATCTCTGAATTCCGTTCCTTTTAAAGCACCACTTTCAATCCTGTACGTAGTAAAAAGAAAACTTGCATTTATATCCATGTGACGTTGCACCTGTAGTCTTATTTCGTTTGCCATATAGGGTAAAATAATTTTCGCACATTCAAAATAACCTATTATAATATCGGCTGAGGTAACTCCAAGTCTAAAAGTAACTCCTGTTTTATCAAAAAACGACTTTTTCGCCTTACACATATAAATATTTTCATCCATCGCTTCCTCAATAGGTTTGATATGATGCAGAATTCTCCCCCTGCACAATTCTTTAATTTGTTCAATCGTTTCAGGCAAATAGGGAATATGGAAAAGTTCATCCGCGAGAGCTTTAAAATCGGCTTTAAACGAAGCTAATTTAGGTTGAAGATCGTCTCTTATAAATTTGACTTCTTCATAATTTAGGTACATAAAAGATGGGAAAAACCACATAGGAATATCAATAAAATGAGTAGGAGCCCCTTCATGTGAGTCAACCAACGATTTAGATAAAATGCAATCAACTACAAAATCTATTGCAAATATAGATTCCTTTTCGATGAAAGTCTTGGCAATTTTCTCAATATATATATGTTCAGTTTCTTCAAGCGTATTATAATTCGAAGGATCTTGTTTAAAGATTTTCGCATCCACAAAAGGTATCATCAACCTGATATTATAATCCTTCAATCTTTCTTCCATATCTTGTTTTATTTCCAATTTGAAATGCGCCAAAATATTTCGGGTCCTGGCAATAAATGCCAAATCCTCTTTGTTTTTATGCTTTATTTTTAATGCTTTTTTATAATAGGGGTGAAGATATTTTGCCTTTGCAACTAAATCCAACGCTTGTTTATCATCTTTATTTATCCTGCTATAAACTTCATACACCAATTCATCCGTATAATGTTCTAAATTAATATAATGCAATAATCTATAGGCATAAATAGAATCATACTTAACATGATCCGCCACGATGATATTCATCAAAATCGATATTGATTCATTAAATAAATCCACTGCAGATCCGCCACGATTATAGTATATTAATTTCATTTCTAATTACTTTTTCTAATGCTTTTACTTAAAATAATTTAGCCAATAAATAATTTTGATATAATACTAATAAGCTAAACCTAATAATCCATTGTTCCACCTCCTCTAAAACAATGTAAAGAGGGATAGAATATCGAAATTACGGTTCAAAGATATATATTTTTTTGAAATAATAGTTTGATCCCTTTCTACGGAATATATTTCATCTAACTATGCGTATATTAAATAAATAGAAAAGTGTTTTGTTCAATCTTTCTGTTTTTTAAAAATAAAAGAAGCAGAATATTTGTTGATAAAACACCAATTTTATTATAAATATCCCTTAAAAATACCTAAAAATCTTCATTTTTCATATAAAAAAAATGGTTTCATCCTCTATTTACTTTAATTTACCCATATAAAAACGCCGTTTATCGTTAAAACAGCAAGGTTTATTGCTACAACAGCGAGGTTCATTGTTAAAACAGCAAGATTTATCATTACGAAATGGAAGTTCATTGTTAAAACAACAAGGTTTATCGTTACGAAAAGGAGGTTCATTGTTAAAACAACAAGGTTTATTGTTACGACAAGAAAGTTTATTCACACGACAGCAAAGTTCATTGTTAAGACAGCGAAGTTCATCGTTACGACAGCGAGCTTAGATTTTGCACTCATTTACAACGAAAACGCCGCCTACAAGCTCAATAATTCCTCATGATTTTTTAATTATCGAATAAAAAAAAGGATGATAATTTTGATAGATAAACTATTTCTTATTCAAACAAAGTCATTCTGTTTTAAATCTCGATAAAAATCAACTATAATTCCATTCATCTCACTCCCGATAGCATTTTCAATTTCAGAATCCATTTTCCTTCAAAATTCAATTAAAGAAACGATTTCCTGAAAAAATGCAATAAAAATATCTCCTAAATCGAATAAGTTTTGTAATTTTATGGCTTCAAATTCATAATCAATTTTATCATGAAAAAAACTATCCTTTTTAGCTTTATGTTGCTCATTATGTTATGTGCAACCAAATTGAATGCTCAAATGATTGAGCATATTTACGATTTCAATAACCTTACGATAGGAAATCTGAACGGACAAGATAATTGGACAACAGTTATCAATTCAAATACTTCAGTAACTTTTGATTTGGTGGTAGGGTTCAATCAAGGAACCGGTCCTACTACGCCAGATAACACCTTAGGCATATTTTATAATAATAGCGGGGGTAATTATGGAAGAACAGCTTCAAGGCTAACAACCCCGGCTTTCCCATTTAACTTTGCAATTGGTGGAATCATGGAAATTGAAGCAGATATATATACAGCCTGGTGGGGAACTTTCTTCGGTTTTGGATATGATGCTAATAATAATGGCATTATAGTTCCTGGTATCGAACAACAAGTTGCCTTTGAATCAGCCACAGATGGAGGAATTGGAATTTATTTGAGCCAGCAAAATACCAACAATACAGTTTTCATGAAACCCGATGGCACCAAGATTCATATTGTTTACGATAGTATTTCGGGTTGGAATAAATGGAAAATGTTCATCGATTTCGATGCCAATGGAGGTGCCGGAGCAATAAGTTTATACGCAAAAAAACCAGGAGGAAATTGGATAGGAATACCCACTGTTCAGAGTCTAAATTTAGGTTTAACCCCTGGTTCAAACGACAGAAAAGACCCTGTTAAATGGACAAAAGTTTTTGTTCAGGCACTTGGAGGTTACTCTGCTTTCGACAATCTTGTTATTCGTCAACCAAATACCGGTGGATTACTTTTTCAATATCTGGTATTTAACAATCCTCCTGTAAACCATTTAACTACTGATGCTCCTTTCAGTGTCCATCCTGTTTCAAGTCGGGGCTTACCTGTTACTTGTTCAATAACTGGACCCGCAACAATTACCGGCGACACCTTGGTCACTTTAACCGGTGATACCGGTTTAGTAGTCATTACAGCCCATCAAGTCGGAGACACTGCTGTGGCACCTGCACAGGATGTTTCAGTTAATTTTAACGTGATTAATCCATTATATGTCTTTCCTCAGATAGAAATTAAAAATCCTGTTGATGGAAATATAGTGAGAGCACCACATTTAGATCCCATTCAATTTTCATTTTCTACAGCAATCGACCATAGTGATTTGCTGAGCATTACAAGCGTAAATTTCAATATCAATAGTGGTCAGAATATAATAGCTAAACCAACAACAAATGGTTATTATGTTGGATATTGGACTCCGCCTGCTTTTGGAAATTACAGCTTAAACGCTACAGCTCTAAGCTCAGGAGGTGTTTCAACCCAAAGAAACCTGACGTTTAATGTGGTCCCTGATTCTACCGCTATGACATTCAAAATAATGGACACTCTTTATTTTGCAAATGTGTTGAATCAAGCCCTGGATACTACCTTGGTCTTCCCTGGTTTTACAGGTACTTATACTAAAATAACAGCTATAGTGAAATATGATTGCCCACCCGAAGGTTGTGAAGCATGGGATGTTATTGGAAATGTAAACATAAGAGGTGCCAATGGCGATTGGGTCGAATTAGTCAGATATATAACTCCCTATGCTTTAGCTTGTGGAGATAGTATTGATGTTACCGATTTTGCATCTCAATTGCAGGGGAAGATTGATGTAAGAGCCAATTTTCCGGCAAAATCAAAAGTAAGTATTACCCTTAATTATACTGCCGGAACTCCAACCTATAAGCGCACCTGGATGGATAAATTATGGTTGGGTTCTTATGCTTTTGGAACCTGGACAACAGGGGGTGTTGCGCTCCAACCGGTAGAAGTGCGCCAACTGAATTTATTAGACACAAATATAAAAGCCGCATTTTTCAGGGTAGTTTCTACAGGCCATAGTGGTCCTAATAACACAAGCAATGCTGCTGAATTCTTCAGCACAACCCATCACTTTAAAATTAATGGAACTTCAACATTCTCTCAGGCTTTGTGGCGAACTTGTAATCCTAATCCAACAGGTTGTATGCCTCAAAGCGGAACTTGGCAATATTCACGTGCAGGTTGGTGCCCGGGTTCAATTCCGATGCTTTGGCGTTATGATGTATCTTCCCGCATTGGGAGCAATGTGAGCCTGATGTATGAATTTGATCCTGCTTATGTTGATTTATGTAGTTCGTTTAATCCAAACTGTGTTACAGGACCTACCTGTACTGATTGCGCAAACACAGAAAATCCCCGCATTATGGTTGCCGGCGAATTGGTTACTTATTTCGGAGGGGTTCCTGCTGACATGTCAGTACCTATTGTGAATAATAATTTTGAATTAAATATATCTCCTAATCCTTCAAAGGGAATATTTACATTATCGTCTGAGAAAATATTCACTCATAGTGTATCTGTGAAAGTGTATGACCTAAAAGGGATAGAAGTGAAAGAATTTGAATGGAATGGAGAAAACAAACCCCTTGATTTAACTGACTTTTCAAAGGGCGTATATGTGATGAAGGTTATGAATAGTAAGAATTTTGAAATAAAGAAACTCATTATTCAATAATCGAATTAAAGAGAAAGCAGGAAGTTCCTGCTTTTTTCTTTTGACAACTTCTTTTAAAATTATATATATTTATTTGAACTTCAAAGAATCACTATAAATTGTGTTTCTCAAATTGATAGTGTTTCCATAATATAAATTCTTGCTAAATCGAAATAGTTTTGTAATTTTAACCCCTGAATTAATTCAATAATTTTTTATCATGAAAAAAACAATCCTTATTAGCGTAATGTTGCTTATCATTTCATTAGGTGCAACTAATCTTCGTGCTCAAATGATTGAGCATATATATGATTTCAACAGTTTAACCGCCGGCGATATCAATGGTCAGGATGGTTGGACTTCTGTAGTGAATTCTGCTGCCACTTACGATCTTGCAGTTGGATTTAACCTCATTGGAACTGGCACCAGCCTTGGAACCGGATCTCCTACACCTGACAATACCTTAGGTGTATTTTATAATTACCCTGGCCCAAATTATGGTCGAACAGCATCTAGACTTACCTCTACCGCATTTCCTTTCAATTTTGCCATAGGTGGAATTATGGAAATTGAAGTTGACATACATACTGCCTGGTGGGGAACTTTCTTTGGCGTGGGTTACGATGCGAATAACAATGGTTATATTGTTCCCGGAATAGAACAATCTGTTGCATATCAAAGCAATGAAGGAGGTATTGGGATTTACCTAAGTGATCAAAGCGCCGCCAATTGCGTTTTCATGAAACCTGATGGGACTAAAGTTCCAATAGTATATGATAGCATCAGTCGCTGGAACACCTGGAAAATATTTATTGATTTTGATGCAAATGCAGGTGCTGGTTCTGTAAGCTTATTTGCTAAAAAACCCGGTGGTACTTTTGTTGGCATTCCTGCTATTCAGGGATTGAACTTAGGACTAACTCCCGGTTCAAACGATAGGAAAGACCCTGTTAAATGGACGAAAATATTTATTCAATCACTTGGAGGCTATGGAGGTTTCGATAACATCAAAATTCGTCAACCAAATACAGGTGGATTACTTTATCAATATCTCGTTTTTACGAATGCTATCGTAAATCATTTGACAATTGACCCTGCTTTTGTGGTGCATCCGATCTCCAGCAGGGGCTTACCGGTTACTTGTACCATTACTGGTCCTGCCACAATCACAGGCGATACTTTAGTAACATTAACCGGAGATACCGGACAAGTAGTCATCACAGCACATCAATCCGGAAATGCAAGTGTGGCTCCTGCTCAAGATGTTACAGCTTCTTTTAATGTAATTAATCCATTAAATGTTTTTCCTCAATTGACTATTAAAAACCCTGTGGATGGAAATACTGTGCGTGCCCCACATTTAGGTCCTATTCAAATGTCATTTTCAACAGCCATTGATCATAGTGACCTTCTCAGCATTAGTGGAGTCAATTTCAACATTAACGGTGGTTTGAATATTATTGCAAAACCTGCTGCTAACGGATATTATGTTGGATATTGGACTCCTCCGGCTTTTGGAAACTATACTTTGAATGCCACTGTAACAAGCTCGGGCGGGGTTTCGACTAATAAAAGCGTAAACTTTACAGTAATTTCCGATTCATCAGCCATTAGTTTTAAAATCATGGACACTTTGTATTTTGCCAATGTAAATGCCCAGACTTTAGATACGACTATTGTCTTCCCCAGTTTTACAGGTGTTTACCCCAAGATAACTGCTATCTTAAAATATGATTGTCCTCCTGAAGGTTGTGAGCCTTGGGACCTTCGTTCGTATGTAAACATCAGAGGGGCTAATGGCGATTGGGTTGAATTAATACGTTATATAACGCCTTATGCAACTGCCTGTGGCGATAGCCTCGATATTACTGATTTTGCCTCTCAGTTGCAGGGAAAGATTGATGTAAAAGCAAATTTTCCGGCAAAATCAAAGCTAACCATCACACTTATTTATACTCCCGGTACGCCTACTTATAAATATACCTGGATGGATAAATTATGGTTAGGGTCTTATGCATTTGGAACCTGGAGTACAGGTGGTGTTGCAGTTCAACCTGTCGAAATCCGACAGTTGGCATTAAGTGATACAAGCATAAAAGCTGCTTTTTTCAGAGTGATGGCATCAGGACATGGAGGTCCTAACAATACGAATAATGCGGCTGAATTTTATAGTTCGACACATCATTTTAAAATTAATGGTACCACTGCTTTCTCTCAGGCATTGTGGAGAAATTGTAACCCAAATCCAACCGGATGCATGCCTCAGAGCGGAACATGGCAATATGCAAGAGCAGGCTGGTGTCCGGGTTCTATTCCAATGGTTTGGCGCTACGATGTTTCTTCACGAATTGGAAATAATGTGTCGCTGATGTACGAATTCGATCCTTCTTATGTTGACCTTTGCAGCGCTGTGAATCCAAATTGTGTCAGTGGAACCACTTGCACTGATTGTTTCGACACCAGCAATCCTTCAATTTACTTAGCCGGCGAACTGGTTACTTATTACGGAGGTGTTCCTGCCGATATGGCTGTTCCTGATATAAAAGATTATTTCGAATTAAGTGTATTCCCAAATCCTTCAAACGGGGTCTTTAGTTTGACTGCAGGTAGAACTTTCAATCATTCGGTTTCTGTAAAAGTGTATGATTTAAAAGGAATTGAAGTTAAATCATTTGGCTGGAATGGCGAAAACATGACTCTCGATTTATCTGATCTCTCAAAGGGAGTGTATGTTATGAAAGTAAACGACATTAAAGGTTTCGAAATTAAGAAATTGATTGTTCAGTAGAAGGGGTTTAGGCTTTTAGCTGTTTAGACTTTTAGGTTTTTGTAAAA
>JBAWXL010000143.1:0-11921 GCA_037144095.1 Bacteroidota bacterium | reverse complement strand
CCAGGTATCCACTCCGCCAACCAATAAAGTGCTGGCATTGGTAGGCGAAACTGCAAGACTTAAATCATACCATCCCTGCCCGCCTACATCAGTTGCCGGAGTTCCATCATACCAGCCTAATAAATTTTTAGTGGTTCCGGCAAAAACCTGAGTGAAACTAGTACCGCTATTTGTAGATTGATAAATACCATATAAACCATCACTCGAATTTGCTGCAACAGCATACACCCAACCACTTTGATTTGCAGAAACTGCAAGCTCCATCCTTTGTGCGTTCGCATCATAAAAAGTTTGTGTCCAAGTGCTTCCTCCATTCGTTGAAACATAAATTCGTCCGGTAGTTGTTGAACCATAAAGTGTATTGAAGTCACCTGGTTTATATTCCATATCAATAAAGGAAGTAGAAGTCAATTGGGTATTCCAGGTTGTGCCTCCATTGGTAGTTTTATAAACTCCATTTGAGGTTGCAGCTATTAAAGTTTGATTATTATTAGGGTCAATTAATAATCGGTAAACCATTGAGCTGTTTGCAAGAGTATAACTAATTCCAGTGGTACTCCAGGTTGAGCCGCCATTAGTTGATTTAAGAACACCAACGCTTCTATTATCCCAATGATCTTTATCGCCGGTAGCAATATAAATAGTATTCGATGTCGCAAAATCAGAAGGAATAACAATATCACTCACAGCGAGTGCAGCGTTATTATCAGTAAGGCAAATCCAGCTTGAACCATTATTGGTGGTGACCCATAAACCACCCGAAGCAGCTCCCACCCAATAAGTATTCATATCTGTTGGATGAAACGCAATGGAATTCAAACGTCCAACGCCGGCATATCCACCTGAAGAACTACTAGTGCCTAATGAAGTCCAGGCTGAGGCGCTTTTTGATTTTAATTTTGGACTGGTTTTTAAATAAGCTTCATATACCTCCTGAGCAGTCTTTTCGGGGAAAGCCCCTGTTGTAGGATTTACTTGGCTTTCCATATTGTGTTCCCATCTCTTAAATTGTTTCCACCCAGCGGCTTTTTTCTTCACCCCTTTATCGAAATAATAACCTTTGTCGACATGATAAGGTGCCCAATAATCATTGAAGGCTTTCTGATAATCGAAGAAGGTCAATTTTTTATTCGATTTGTCCTTAGGGAGGTTGTTTAACCAAGCTTGGGAAAATAAAAATGAAGTAGTAAACGTCAATGCCAATAATAAGAATATTCTTTTCATAATTGTAAAGTTTAGAAGAAAAATAGTTTTAGTAAGAATTAATGCAAAGTTAAGTATAATATCATTAACTAATGATATATTTTGTTAATAGAGAATAAATCATGACCAATATAGCATTATTCTCCTATTTGGTTATTTTGGAATAGAACAAGCCAAATAGTTATTGAGCCTGTCTAAATGTGAATACTCGCTTAACTAAGCTTAATATTCAATTCCTTCAATTGTTCTTCGGAAATAGTAGAAGGTGCATCCACCATAACATCTCGACCAGTGTTATTTTTGGGGAAAGCGATAAAGTCGCGGATGGTTTCTGATCCACCGAATAGACTACACCACCTATCGAAGCCAAAAGCAACTCCACCATGAGGAGGAGCACCATATTCAAAGGCATTCATCAGGAATCCGAATTGGGATTGGGCTAATTCTTCAGTAAATCCTAACACCTGAAACATCTTATGCTGAAGTTCTTTGTTATGAATACGAATGGAACCTCCACCAATTTCAACACCATTAATAACTAAATCATAAGCATTGGCTCTGACGGCTGCAGGATTGGTATCTAACAAAGCAATGTCTTCAGGTTTTGGTGAAGTGAAAGGATGGTGCATGGCATAGTAACGATTGCCCTCGGCATCAAACTCCAATAAGGGAAAATCAACCACCCAAAGAGGAGCAAATACTTCAGGATTGCGTAAACCAAGACGGGAAGCCATTTCGAGGCGAAGCTCGGAAAGGGCTTTGCGAGCTTTATGAGTTTCGCCGGCTATGAGTAAGATTAAATCGCCGGGCTTTGCATCGAATGCAGATGCCCATTGTTTTAAATCATCTTCATTATAAAACTTATCGACTGAAGATTTAAGCGTTCCATCCTGATTATATTTCATCCAAATCAGACCTGTGGCACCAATTTGAGGCTTCTTTATGAAATCAGTCAGTTCGTCAAGTTGCTTACGTGTATATTCTGAACATCCTTGGGCACAAATTCCGCCAACATATTCAGCATTATCAAAAACAACAAAGTTTTTCCCTGAAGTAAGGTTCTTTTCGCCTTCAGATTTCAATTCAACGAATTTCATTCCAAAACGTAAATCGGGTTTATCGGAGCCATAAAATTTCATAGCATCAGCATACGTCATTCTATCGAATTTGTTAAGCTCAACGCCCTTTACAGTCTTAAAAAGATGTAAAGCCAAACCCTCAAAGGTTTGAAGAATATCCTCCTGGGTGACAAAGGACATTTCGCAATCGATTTGAGTGAACTCAGGTTGACGGTCGGCACGCAAATCTTCGTCGCGGAAGCAACGAACGATTTGAAAATAACGATCGAAACCAGAGACCATCAACAATTGTTTGAAGGTTTGTGGTGATTGAGGTAAAGCATAAAACTCACCCTGATTCATACGTGAAGGGACAACGAAATCGCGGGCCCCTTCGGGGGTGGATTTGATGAGGAAAGGAGTTTCTATCTCAAGAAAGTTTAAGGTGTTTAAATAGTTACGGGTTTCAATTGCCATGCGATGCCTCAGCTCAATATTATTTTTCACTGTGGTGCGGCGCAAATCGAGATAACGGTACTTCATGCGGATTTCATCACCCCCATCGGTATTGTCTTCTATTGTAAATGGTGGAAGGAGGGAAGTATTCAACACTTCGATGTTTTCGACAATGATTTCGATTTCGCCTGTGGGCATTTTGAGGTTTTTATTACTGCGTTCGGCAACCATTCCGGTGACGGCAATGACAAACTCTCTGCCTAAGTTGCGGGCTTGTTCGCACAATTCCTTGTGAGTTTCCATGTTAAACATCAACTGGGTAATGCCATAACGGTCGCGGAGGTCGATGAAAGTCATTCCACCTAAATCTCTTGAGCGTTGTACCCAGCCACAGAGGGTAACTTTATCGTTTTGATGTTGTATTCTTAATTCGCCACAGGTATGAGTTCGTAACATAATTCCATTTTTTAATTAGACTGCAAAATTATGAAAAAAGAGTGAGAACTCTCTTTATTATTACATTTGCAAAACTAATTCTGTTGAATATGGGTATATTAGATAAAGATGATGCTTTTTATATGAGAGAAGCCTTGAAAGAAGCTCAAAAGGCATTCGATAAAGACGAAGTGCCTATCGGGGCTGTGATTGTTTGTGGAGGGAAAATTATTGCCCGTTCGCATAACCTTACTGAGCAGTTGAATGATGTTACGGCTCATGCCGAAATGCAAGCCTATACGTCTGCTGCTAATTATATGGGAGCAAAGTATTTGACAGATTGCACCTTGTATGTTACTTTGGAACCTTGCCTGATGTGTGCGGGGGCTGCATTCTGGACACAAATTCCAAAGATAGTGTATGGAGCATTAGACCCAAAGAGAGGGTATAATTTATATGGAAAGAAAACGCTTCATCCGAAAACAGAAGTTATCTCTGGGATACTTCAGGAAGAATGCACTGACTTGCTTCAACGATTTTTTAAAAATAAGAGGGGCTAGGTTGAGGGGATTTGGCGTTGAGTTAAGTTATTCTTTTTTGAGGGGTAGAGTGGGTCGGACTATGGAAATAGTTGAGAAAAAGGAATTTCTTTAATGTTGCGCGAATAATGTTATGTTGTTTTGATAAAAAACCTGCTAATTGCTGGCATAATAATTGATATTTTTCCTTTAAAATCAACTTTCATGAAATATTTATTTTCCATTCTGTTTATTTTGATATTTCCCTTAATTTTAATATCTCAAAATATTGAGGAATTAAATAAATACAAGTACATATATATTCCTACTTTAAATTACAATCATCCAGTAACTTTAAAGAAAAATGAGACGATTAAAGATGCAAATGGCAATATTAAGTATGAGAAAAATAAAACAATTGAATCTTCAAAAACCTATACCACAGAAGATGATTATCATATATGTTCACAGATTAGACAATTATTTCTTTCAAAGGGCTTTATTGTTTTAACCGATGCAAATGAATTGAAACCGGAGGAGTTGTGTTTATTGTTAAAATGTACTTTAAAAAATGATTGGGATAATACATTTTCACTTGCAAAGGCATTTGTCTCTCTTACAATAACAAACTGTAAGCAAGAAATTGTTTTTTCAAATACAGGAAGTGCGAGGAGAAAAGTTTTTGGCTCAAATCAGGATGCCTGTAGCAGAGCCGTCAAAATGGCTTTAAGCGAAATAGAAAAGCTTCAATATAAGTTCGACCCTAAAAAATAAAAGTTTCAGCAGAGTTTATTGGTGTAAAAAGCAATTTTCTCAATTAAGTCAATAGGAGCTTTATTAATAGCCCCATTTTCAAGAAAGGAAATAATGTTTGTAAAGTCAAAAGCATTCGTACTTTTGCCATATTGAATTTTCCTATTACATTTGACAAAGAAAATAACCGATCAAAATCAATCCTTTTATATGAAATTAATAATAAAACTAATCGATAGTTGTATCTATTTATTTATTGGTCCGTTTACCGTACTTTATATCATCCCTTTATTTTTCAGGGGACTGGAGTCGACCTTTTATACACTTCCCTCAAATGATTTTGTAGATTATTTGGGTATGGGATTTATGTGGGCAGGAGGTGCTTTAGCTTTGACTTGTGGCGTGATGTTTTTCCTCAATAAGTATGGTTCGGTAGTGCCCTTTTTTAAACCCACTCAATTGGTAACAAAAGGACCTTTTGCATTAGTAAGACATCCCATGATGTGGGCGCTTTTCCTTGTCCTTATTGGTGAATCCCTTTCGTTTTGTTCGCCTTTTACCTTCCTTTGGTTTATTATGTGGGCAAGATGCTCACATATCTATATCTGCCGTTACGAAGAACCCTTTCTGCTTCGTCATTTTGGAGAAATCTACCAGGAATATGCTGAAAAAGTTCCACGGTGGATACCGGGAACTAAAGCTGAGAGAATAAAATAATAAATTTCAAAGCGTTAACTTAGCGAAGTGTTCTCATGAGATCAATTATTATCGAATAATCATTGTACTTAAATCATTTCCCCCTACAAAGGAATATTCCCATGCTTTTTAGGTGGATTGGTTTTGCGTTTGTTGCGACACATTTCCAATGCCTGAATGAGTTTCGGACGGGTTTCTTTAGGGTAAATAATTTCGTCGATATAGCCCAATTCTGCAGCTTTATAAGGATTTGCAAAGGTTTCTTTATAGTTGTCAACTGCCACCTTACGTTCTTCTTCAGGAATGTTGCTCTTATAGATAATATTGACTGCACCTTCGGCACCCATTACAGCTATTTCAGCTGTTGGATATGCAAAGTTTACATCAGCACCAATATGCTTGCTCGACATCACATCATACGCACCGCCATAGGCTTTGCGTGTAATCAGCGTGATTTTGGGAACAGTGGCTTCGCAATAGGCATACAATAGTTTTGCTCCATGCTTAATAATTCCACCAAACTCCTGAGTAGCTCCGGGAAGGAATCCGGGAACATCAACAAAAGTAATAATAGGAATATTGAAACAATCGCAGAAACGAACAAAACGAGCCGCTTTTACCGATGAATTGATGTCGAGAACCCCAGCAAGAAACTCAGGTTGATTGGCAACAATACCCACAGGATATCCATTCAGACGAGCAAAACCTATCACGATATTCTGTGCATAATAGGGCATCACTTCAAAGAAATTGTGATTGTCGACCACGCTGTTGATGATTTCTTTAATATCATACGATTTATTGGGATCATCAGGAACAACGGTCTGTAGCTTTTCGTCAATTCGATAAATATCATCCAAACAAGTTTTGTGAGGAGGATCTTCCATATTGTTCAGAGGCAAATAGCTCAACAGTTCGCGAAGCATCATCATACATTGTTCGTCGCTGTCGGCAAGAAAATGTGCCACGCCACTCTTAGAATTATGGGTCATCGCACCGCCAAGGTCTTCTTTGGTAACATCTTCATGTGTAACCGCCTTGATTACATCAGGACCCGTTACAAACATATTGCTGGTTTTATTCACCATCATAATAAAATCGGTGATAGCAGGAGAATATACAGCTCCGCCGGCACAAGCACCCAACACGGCTGATATCTGCGGAATAACCCCTGAAGCCATAGTGTTTAAATAAAAAATATCGGCATAGCCTGCAAGACTTTCCACGCCTTCCTGAATACGTGCACCACCCGAATCGTTCAGTCCCACCACAGGAGCGCCCATTTTCATGGCGGTTTCCATCAGTTTAACCACTTTATCGGCATTGGCACGACTCATAGTTCCACCAAAAACAGTAAAATCCTGTGCAAAAACAAACATCAGACGACCATCCACTTTGCCATAGCCTGTTACAATTCCACCGCCCAATATTTTGTTTTTCTCCATATCGAAATCGCTGCAACGATGCGTTACAAACTTGTCGGTTTCGACAAAACTTCCCGGGTCTAATAAATCATTAATTCTTTCTCTTGCTGTTTTCTTTCCTGCTTTATGCAATTTGGCAACTCTTTCGGCACCTCCACCCAACTCAGCTTCTATTTTCTTTTCCTCAAACAAATTGAATTTTTGTTCTAAACTCATGATTCTTATTTTTAATATTTATTATTTGCTTTTTACTATTCAACCACTATTAAGGGTTGATTGGCCAACACCGTATCGCCTTCTTTTACTTTTACCTCTAATATGGTGCGGTCTTTCTTCACTTTATATTCGCTTTGCATTTTCATGGCTTCGACCACTATAACAGTGGTTTCTTCTTTTACAAAATCTCCGGGTTTCACCAATATCTTTACCACTTTGCCCGGGATAGGAGTAGAAATAACCGTTCCTCCTAAATCTTCAATCCCTTTTGTTCTGTTTTTCAGATAACGGGTTTCGGCATCAATCACATCTACATTGAAGGTTTGCCAGAAAGTTTTTAATACATAATTCTTCTTGGTTTCTTCCTGAAACAAATCAATATTAAATGATTTTCCATCAATTACTATCGAGTATATTCCTTCGGCCACCTTAACAATGTCGGCATGGTAAGTTATATCGTTTACCTTGAAAACATACTGATTGCCTTCTACTTTTACAAGTTCCACACGGCTATCGTGCGAATTATCTATGTTTAATTCTAAAATCATAATGAATCGTGTTAGGGTTTATAAACGTGTTGCTCCTGATGCTCTTCCATAAGCCTTCCACTCGCTTACGCCTGAGTTTTCGGAAGAAATATAGGTTTTATTGAGCTTCGAATTATAATCGACAAAGGTGATCATGGCCACAATATCGCGATGCAGCTCATCTTCAGCCGGAATGGCAAAAAGGAAATCTTTATTGTTTTCGATGAAGTGGGTGTTGTATTTTCCCGAAATAAATTCAGGAGCATCCATAATGCGTTCGAGGAAAGCGATGGAGGTTTTGATGCCAGATATTTTATATTCATACAAAGCTCTTTTCATGCGCGAAATAGCTTGATCGCGATTTTGTCCCCACACAATAAGTTTAGCAATCAATGGATCATAATATAGTGGAATTTCAAATCCTTCAAACACATAACCGTCAATCCTTATTCCTAATCCGTGAGGTTCTCTCATGTGGACAATAACGCCGGGACAGGGCATAAAGTTCTTTTCGGGGTCTTCGGCATAAATACGACACTGAATAGAGTGCCCGGTTTGTTTAAGGTCTTCTTGTTTGAAACCAAGTGCAAGTCCATTGGCAATATTGATTTGCTCTTTCACCAAATCGAGTCCAACCACCCTTTCGGTGATGGGATGTTCCACCTGCAAACGGGTGTTCATTTCGAGGAAATAGTAATTCTGATCATCGTCGACTATAAACTCTATCGTTCCTGCGCCGTGATAATTCACAGCTTTTGCAGCCGCCACAGCCGTTTCGCCCATTTTCATCCGCACTTCTTGCGAAAGCAAACACGAAGGGGTTTCTTCCACCACTTTCTGATGGCGGCGCTGAACCGAACATTCGCGCTCGAAAAGATGCACGGTGTTGCCCATTTTATCAGCCAAAATCTGAAACTCTATATGATGAGGCGAGGCAATATATTTTTCGATATACACCGCTCCGTTGCCAAAAGCAGCCATGGCTTCCGACTGTGCGGTGCGAAGCAATGGAAGCAAATCGTCCATCTTCTTCACCAGCCTCATTCCTTTTCCGCCGCCGCCGGCAGTGGCTTTAATCATAACAGGCACCCCAATCTTTTTCACAATTTCGATGGCTTCGGCTTCGTCTTTAACCGCCTCGGTGGTGCCCGGAACAACCGGAACTCCGGCAGCTATCATGGTGTTGCGTGCCGTAATCTTATCGCCCATCGTCGAAATGGCATAAGGGTCGGGACCAATAAAGATAATGCCTTCCTTTTGGCAACGTTCAGAAAACTCAGCATTTTCGGAAAGAAAACCATAGCCCGGATGTATGGCATCAGCCCCCGACTTTTTGGCAGCTTCTATAATCTTATCGATCACCAGATAACTTTCTGAAGAGGGCGAAGGCCCAATGCAATACACTTCGTCGGCATAGCGAACATGCATCGACGGGCGGTCGACTTCCGAATAAACCGCCACGGTGGTGATTCCCATTTCTTCGCAGGTGCGCATAATTCTGACCGCTATTTCGCCCCGGTTGGCTACCAGCAATTTTTTTATCATAATTCTTGAATTTTATTATTCATCAAAAAAACAATCGTCACTAAAAAAAGTTTAGTGATGCAAGGTATTAAATAAGGAATTAATTGAGGGAGTGAGGGAGTGGGGGTGCCAATTCGGCATCGAACGGGCGGTTTGTTTAGCGTTGAGAGCGTCAATTAATTCAGCTTTGCATTTGGCTGAAAAACATAAATACAAAGCATGTCTTTCAGAAATGCCGGAGCAAAAGTACTAAAAAGATTTTAATTGGGGCTAAAATGAAGCAGAGGGGTGGTTGAGCTTGTCGAAACCAGAGTACGACAGGGGCTCGCTTCGACATGCTTGGCGATTTGCCTTGGAGGATAATTGTAAATTATCTTGTATTCAAAGTTAGATTGTAAAATTGTATCGCTAAACAACAGCCATTTAATGACAGTAAAAATAAATATCTGTCAACAATTTAATTTATATTGGAAATATTAATTATATTTGCCTTCATATTGAAAGAAAATTAATGATCAAAAAACAACTATATAGAATTACAAGTGTAAAAGCGGCAAAACAAGTAACAATTGATTATCTGAAAGGATTTGCTCTTGATAAAGTAATTGATTTTGGGCTACCTGAAATTGATGATCGCTATCATATTTGGCGTGTTCCTCTTCTTTCAAAAACCAATGAAAATATTGGTGAAATTGTTATTGATGCTATTACTAGTTTAATTGATGAAAAAAAAAGTTCAGATAAAATTGTCTTGGAATCAAGATTGTTGGGACGGAAACCTTTAAATGGAAATCAGATTGGAAATTCTAATAATGAAGAATATGGTGCTATTCCGAAAATTTCAAACCTTCGTAATACTATTGGTTTTGGAGACAGTGAACAGCTGTTAAATGACACTCCAAATGAATCAATTGATTTGATTTTCACTTCACCTCCTTATTATAATGCAAGACCTGAATATGCTGAGTATTTGACTTATGAAGAATATCTACTAAAAATTAAAAAAATCATTCATCAATGTCATAGAGTATTAAATGAAGGTAGATTTTTCATCATGAATATTTCTCCAATTTTAATTAGGCGTTCAAGTAGAAGCGAAGCCTCAAAACGTATAGCAGTACCATTTGATTTTCATAAACTATTTATTGATGAAGGTTTTGAATTTATTGACGATATTCATTGGGTTAAACCCGAAGGAGCTGGTTGGGCAACAGGCAGAGGCAGACGCTTTGCTGCAGATAGAAATCCTTTGCAATACAAAGCTGTTCCTGTTACAGAATACATTTTAGTTTACCGAAAAAAGACAGATAAGCTCATTGATTGGCTTATTCGTAAACATCCTGATCAGAAAGCTGTTGCCGAATCAAAAATTGAAGATGGTTATGAAACTACTAACCTTTGGAAAATTCATCCAGCCAATCATCCAAAACATCCTGCAGTCTTCCCTTTAGAATTAGCTGAAAAAGTTATAAAATATTATTCATTTAAAAAAGATGTAGTTCTTGATCCATTTGCAGGGACAGGGACTGTTGGGAAGGCAGCAATTAAGTTAGGTCGAAGATTTGTTCTTTTTGAACAAGATGCAGAATATATGAAAATTATTCAAGAAGAAGTTCACACTTGGCTTCATAATAAGGCAAAGGAAGTTAATTGGATTAATATGGATCCCTCCGAATCAGCAAAACTATATTTTAATTTTTAATATGGCAAAAAAAGAGTCAAAAGAACAATTAACCCAATATATTCCTGATTTAGGATTAAGTTTAGCTAAATATAGCGGAGAACAGCTTATTGATCGTGTAGGGCAAGATATAATTAAAAACGTTGTATCCTCTATACTGTGTGGCGGTAATGTACGGGCATTAACAGAAGGATTAACCCAACGAAGAATTTCGCTTTCAAATGCGGCAATGTTAATTGCATATTTAAAAGCATCAAAAAACATAAAAGATTTTCAAAATCGTCTACCGAAATTAGTAAGCAATGAATTAAAGGTTTCTAAGTTAAACCCTGAGCAGAAAATATTTCTACAATGGCTTGTCGGTTTAACAGGAAAAAGCATTCAGAATGTTTTACGTAGTGACCATGACCAGCTTGAAGCTTATTTAATAGACCTAGATAAATCTTTGAAAAACGCAATTAAGCAATCTAAAAAAGAATTTGGTGATTTGAACGGAACTTTAACTATCGATAAAGAAAACTACTTAATAAATTGGCCTTCTGTTTTGCAATTATTCACCGCTATTGGTGCTCAAACGCTTGCCATAAGAGGTTCTGAAAAATCAATGTATGGAAAATTGTATGAAAAACTGATACTTGGTTCATTACTGACAATTCTTGGGTTTGAACGTATTGATCCAAAAAAATCAACTAAATCAAATAAAGTGTTTTGGCTTTCTCAACGTGAAACTAGTAGAGAAAGTGACGCAACATTGCTTTTCAAACCAGGCATTGGAGTCAGATTTGATATAGGTTTTATTGGTCCTGGAAATACTGAAATTTCACTCGATAAAGTCTCAAGATTTGAACGTGAAATGGATTTTGGAAGAAAACTACATTTTATGTCAACAATAATACTCGTTGACCGTATTGGAGATGGTAGTCGTATTAGAGAATTGGCCAAACGTATTGATGGCAATATTATTCAAATGAGTATGAATTATTGGGTAAAAGAAATATGCCAAATACTCAAATTAAAAATTGGTTTTGATCACAAAATATTGAAAATGTCTAATGAGATAAGTTTGGAATATATTAAAAAGGAAATGGAGAAATTAGATTTAAATCAATTCATCTAAAAGGCATTCCCCCTATCAGTGGCTTATATGAAAAAATGCAATGTATCTAGCCTGATTCTGCAATTCAACTTCAAATACCGGATGATTTATAAAACATTATTTTCTCCCCCCTAAAAAAACAATCCCAAAAAAAATATTTTAATTTTCTTGGAGAGAATAAATAAAATTGTACTTTTGCAACTCATCTTTCTGCTAATTACCTATAGATGAACACGCTCTTTGATATATCTGACATTAAATAATTGTAAATTAATTTACTTTATAAAGTAAGGATGTAAGCATTTTCCGCTTTTATTCCCTCCTTCACATAGCT
>JBAWXL010000142.1:0-11995 GCA_037144095.1 Bacteroidota bacterium | reverse complement strand
AAAGATGAATCTTGCCATTAATGGTTTAAGAGGGGAGATAAAACAAGGCGATAGTTATGCGGAAGATCTTTATGATAGTTTCGGAAAGTTCGACTTTGTGATGGCGAATCCACCTTTTAATGTAAAAGAAGTAAATGAAGAACTGGTAAGCAAAGACAAAAGATTTACTGAATATGGCTTGCCTAAATCGAAAAGCAAGACCAAAGCCGGTGGGGTGACAAGCATACCTAATGGAAATTATTTATGGATAAGTTTATTTGCGACTTCGCTTAATGAAACGGGTAGAGCTGCTCTGGTCATGTCGAATTCAGCCAGTGATGCAGGACATTCGGAATATGATATTCGCAAAACTTTGATTCGTAAAGGTATTATTTCGAGTATGCTTACCTTGCCCAGCAATATGTTTAGCACCGTTACGCTGCCTGCCACCCTTTGGTTTTTTGATAAAGCAAAACTAATTGGCGATTTTGAAACAGAGAAAGACAAAATTGAAATCCTCTTTATTGATGCTCGCAATGTATTTCATCAGATTGACCGTGCCCACCGTGAGTTTACCGAAGAACAATTGCAAAATCTTGCTGCCATAAATTACTTACGTAAAGGCAATCGTAAATTTTATATTGAATTAGTGCATAGCCATTATAGCAATGCCTTTGATAAACTGCCAACAGTAAAAGAAATTCTTGCTTCCATTGTTCAAAGCATGAGCAAACAATTAGCCGATTTTAGCAAATGGGCAAGTTCAGCAGCCCCGACTTTTAAGGTTGGGACAACAGACCGACCCCTCCCTTTGGGCTTTAGTACCGACCAATTTCTGACAGATTGCAAGAAATTGTATGTTACTGATATTAATACAATACACATAAGCATTGAAAAAGCATTAGTTGATTTTACAGCCTATACGCAAACATATAATGCTGAAAATGCTGATGAAACAAATGCTGCACAGCTTACTTTACTAAGTGACAATGAAAACTTATTGCACGACTTCTATCTGGTAAAAAAGGAACTTGAAAAGAATTACCGAGATTATGAAAAACTCTTTAAATTAGCCGATGACCAGCTAAAAAACAAGGATGATAAAGTATGGAAAACTCTTGGTAAACCAAAGGATATCCGCTTACTGTTAGACAAGCTGAATGAATATAGTAGCCCTGTAAAAAACAATAATTACGAAGAAGAAGAAAAAAGCCCTGTGTATTTCCTTAAAATGGCAGAGTGGTTGCAACAGCGTTTTCCGAAAGCGGAATACGAAGATGTTACCGGACTTTGCAAATTGGCTAACATTACCGATATTGAAGAACAGGATTACTCATTGAACCCAGGCAGATATGTTGGCGTTGTGATTGAAGAAGATGGGATGACGGAGGAAGAGTTTGAAGTTGAAATAAAAAAACTTAATAATGAACTCAATTTGCTGAATACTTCTTCTTCTGATTTAGAAAAACTTATTCATCTAAACATATTAAATCTGTTTGATAATGAATGAGGGGAAAGAATATAAAATTGTAGATATTACCATAAGTATCAATAGAGGTTTTACTCCTAATTATGTAGAAAATGAAATTGATGGTTATATTGTACTTAATCAAAAATGTATAAGGGATAGCCAAATTAATTTTCAGTTCGGAAGATTTTACAATAAAAATCAAAAAATAAAGGAAAGTGCAAAAATTAAGATTGGAGATATTCTAATAAATTCAACAGGTGAGGGAACTCTAGGTCGTAGTGCAATGGTATGTAGTACAAAGACTAATCTTGCGGCTGACAGCCACATAACAATTTTAAGAGTGAATGAAGAATTGGTTTCTCCTGCTTTCATTTCAAAATTTATCACTTTAGCTCAACCAATAATTGAAAATTTTGCTGGTGGTTCTACAGGTCAAACAGAGCTATCAAGGAAAGATGTTGGTAATTTAAACGTAAAAATTCCACCTCTCCCTACCCAACACCGCATCGCATCAATCTTATCCGCCTACGATGATTTAATAGAAAACAACAACAAAAGTATCTCACTTTTGGGGCAAATAGCAGAGCAAATTTATAAAGAATGGTTTGTGCGAATGCGTTTTCCGGGATATGAAAATGTGGAGTTTGAAAAGGGAGTGCCGAAGGGGTGGGAATGGAAAAGAATAGGTGATTTATTTTCCTATTTCATTGGAGGGGGCTGGGGAGTAGATGATCAAAATGCAGAATTTTCTGAACCTGCATACGTAATTAGGGGGACTGATATTCCAAGTATTTCAAAAGGAATACCCAATAAAGAAGTGCTCAGATATCATAAAGTATCAAATTTAACTTCAAGAGAATTAAAACCATTTGATATAGTATTTGAGGTGTCCGGTGGAAGTACAAATCAATGGTTGGGTAGGAATTTTATGATTACAAAAGAATTGCTTGAAAGTTACAATGGGAAAGTAATATGTGCTAGTTTCTGTAAGTTAATTCGACCTGATAATAATTTAGTAAGTCCCTACTACGTTGACCAATTTTTAAAACTTTATTATTTTACAGGTTTAGTTTCAACTTTTCAAGTTCAATCAACAGGAATAAGCAACTATCAATTTGAGAGCTTTACCCGATATCAAACAATACTAAAGCCTGATATTGAGACTTCAGAAAAATTCACGAAAATAATGTCACCAATATATTCTGAAATTAACTTATTAGGTAGAAAGCAAACAACCATCAAACAAACCCGCGACCTTTTGTTACCTAGGTTGATAAGTGGGAAGTTGAGGGCGAGGGAGGTGGAAAAGGAAATTGAAAGAGTTTAAATCCTGATACAAATGAAAGAACCGACCATTGTAAAAGTATATGATTTATTACGCCGTGATAATCTGGTCATACCCGAGTATCAGCGTCCCTATAAATGGACAATTAAAAATGTAGGAGAACTTCTCAATGATATTTTGCTTTATAAAGAAAAAAATGCCTACCGACTAGGTACCCTTGTATTGCATGAGACAAAAGATAAAGATGAAAATCTGGTTTTAAACATAGTGGATGGGCAGCAGCGCACTCTCACTCTTACGCTAATTGCAATGGCAATAATTGAGCAAAAATCCGAGCTACTAGAAAAAATTGACACGAAAAAAAGCTTGGAACAGTACATGCCAAAGCTTTTGCAAATGAAATTCAAAAATGAAATAAGTCAATACAATATTTGGAACAACTACCGTGAAATACAAAGACGTGTACGTGAATTCGACAAGCAAACCATCTTGTTCTTTTTCAATAAATGCGAATTGGTAGAAGTAACACTTACTGATGTTTCAGAAGCTTTCCAGTTTTTCGATTCACAAAACGCACGCGGAAAGGACTTAGAACCACACGATTTATTAAAAGCGTTTCATTTACGTGAAATGAATAACTTGCCCGAGCCAGTTAAAAAAGAAAGCATTGTTGAATGGGAAAATATGCCAACCATCGAACTTTCTTCACTATTTGGTGATTACTTGTATCGAATCCGTAATTGGTCTCGCTCCCAATCTGCTCGATATTTTACAAAAAACGATGTTGATGTTTTCAAAGGAATATCGCCATATGTTAAGCAATATTATCCATTTACACAATTACCACGTATTGCTCATTTTTATGTAGAACAGTATAATTCCGAATATCATAGGAATATCGATGACCAGTACATGGAATATCCATTTCA
Source organism: Bacteroidota bacterium (assembly GCA_037144095.1). Taxonomy (GTDB): domain Bacteria; phylum Bacteroidota; class Bacteroidia; order Bacteroidales; family CAIXTV01; genus CAIXTV01. The sequence goes on along the minus strand of JBAWXL010000142.1, from coordinate 8,331 downwards.
ATTAGCAGAACCAATTATTAATGGCAAGCGATTTTTCGAAATGATTTCGCATTACAAAAAAAGCCGCGAAGTGATTCGATCATTACCAGATACCCAAAACACTGGTTTTCAAATTGACTTTACTTCAACAGAAACATTGTCGGGCAAAATTTTCAGTAAAATTAATTCGAATGAAGACTATCCTGAGCGACACAGAACTGGTGATAAATATGTGCGAAATATATTTGATTGTGCAGTAATGATGTATATTGATAAGTTTGGCACATACGAGTTTCATCGAATAGTCGAAAAACTATTCATTCTTTGTTTTTCATTAAGACTTCGTCGTCAGGCAGTTCAATTGGCTTCAGCCGATAATCATGTAATTGGAGGAATTAATATCTTTAAAATAATCCGCGATGCTGTTTCACCACAAGAAATATTGGGAATTACTTTGCCCATCGAGCCAAAAGAAAAATACAAGCAACCTGATGCTATATTAAGTTTGTTTAAGGAATTAAAATATTACAACGAATAACAATGACATACTTAAAACCACTTAAAATAAGAGAGTTGTTTTCCTCCGACGACAAGTACATCATCCCAATTTATCAGCGTAATTTTGCATGGGGCGAAACCGAAATTACTCAATTAGTTCAGGACATTGCTGATTATGCTTTGAAATACAAAACCTATATCCAAAAGCCAGATTATTATATCGGTTCTTTGGTTGTGGCAAAAAAGAAAAATGGTTTATCGGAGCTTTATGAAACTATTGATGGGCAGCAACGCTTAACAAGTCTTACGATCTTCTTAAATGGGATTAAGCATAATTATTCACAAGAAATAACTGAATTAGAAAACTGGCTAAAGTTGAATTTAAAGTTCGAGAGTCGTCCTGTATCTACCAATACGTTAGAAGCAATTTTCAAAAAAATCCCTAACGATAATGAAACTTATAACACAGATATTGTTCAGGCATATAACGATGCTATAAAGAAACTGAAAAGGATTGTTGGCGTAGACCTTAGTATTAATGAATTTTGCGAATATTTTTTCAATAATGTTGTAATACTGCGAGTGGAAGTGCCAGAAGGCACCGACTTGAACCACTATTTTGAAATAATGAACAACCGTGGGGAACAGTTGGAAAAGCATGAAATTGTAAAAGCATATTTACTTAATATTTTGCATAATGACTTATATGCTTATAAAACATTCAATATGATATGGGAAGCTTGTTCAAATATGGATAAATATGTACAGTATGGATTTGATATTGATATAAGGCACAAAATATTTGGGTTTGAGCAGTGGGACACTTTTAATTTGAAAAGCTTTGATGAAATTATAAGCCAGTTAAAAGACATATTTTCAAAAATAGATGGAAAAGAAAATACTGACAATTTGGAAGGTTCAATTGAGAATTGTTCAATTGAAAATTTAATTAAAATAGATAGAGGTTTTACGGAAACCTATGATAAAATAGATGATGGTAATGAAAGGTTTAATTCACTAATTAACTTTCCGAATTTTCTGCTTCATATTTTGAAAATTCAATTGAACTCAGATGTACAACTTGATGATAAACAATTGATAAAAGCATTTGAAGACCAGTATAAAAACAAAACAAATGAAGATGCGATAATTTTCGTAAAACAGTTTGCATTTAATTTGCTTAAAGGTAGATTTTTATTCGACCGCTTTATCATTAAACGAGAACTAAAAGGTGAAAATGAACGTTGGAGTTTAAAACATTTAAATTGTCGAGCTCAAGGTAATAGTTTTTCCGGATATTATACTCAAACGTTTGGTAGAGAAGATTTAATTGATGAAAACAATACAACAGCAATAATGCTTTTATCTATGTTTCATGTTTCAGCGCCAAATATGATTTATAAAAATTGGATGAATGCTGCATTGAAATATATAATTGGAAATGATAATATAACAGTTGAAAACTATATATTCTTTCTTGAGAAATTGGCTGATGCTTATTTACTTAATAATTATGTCGCTATAAATCCATTATCATTCTTCGAAATTATTTATACAAATTACTCACAAACTAAAGATATGGAAATTAACCATAATTTACTCGATAAAGGAACCTCTGTAGAAAACTTTATTTTTAATTATTTAGATTACTTGCTATGGAAAAACGATAAAGAAAAATATCCAAAATTTGAGTTTATATTAAAAAGTTCTGTTGAACATTTTTATCCTCAAAATCCGGTGCTCGAATCAAATAGATTATCACAAAATTTAATAGATAAATTTGGCAATTTATGTTTACTTACAAGAAGTAAAAATTCAAAATTAAGCAATGCCATGCCAAATAACAAAAAGGAACACTATGCCAGTCCTGAAGTAAACATTGATAGTATAAAACAACAAATAATGTTAAACTATAATACATGGAATGTAAATGAAATTGAGGAGCACGGGAGCCAAATGAAAAAAGTTTTGTTAGGAGAAAAATATCAGGAATTCTAACATAAGCGAATTTAGACCTATGGCAAACTATATTAGCGAAGACGATATTGAAAAAAGAGCTATCCAGCTTTTGCTTGAAGATTTGGATTATGATGAACATATCACTTGCCTAACAGCAGAACGCGAAGATTTGCATGACAGTTATACCTATGGAGAGCAGCAAATATACAAGGGGATCGGAATTTGCAATTCCGCTCTGAATACCTGATGTTTTGCAATTATCTGATTAAATAAAATGAAGCTAAACCCAATTTAAAATCACAACCTGCAAATGGATTAAACAAGGCACAATTAAGACAGAATATTATGGCGAAAAAAACAAAACCAACTAAGGAAGGCTTTAATGAAGTACTACTTTACACTACTCCGAATGGTAAGGTGAAGGTTGAAATTTATTTGCAGAACGAAACTATTTGGCTCACTCAACAAAAAATAGCTGAACTGTTTGGTGTGCAAAGACCAGCCATAAGCAAACACCTGAAGAACATTTTTGAAACAGGCGAATTGAAAGAAGAAGTGGTTAGTTCCATTTTGGAACATACCACACCTCATGGTGCTATCAAAGGAAAAACACAGGAAACTATTACTAAGTTTTATAACCTTGATGCAATAATTTCAGTTGGTTATCGGGTCAACAGCAGTCAAGCAACCGCATTTCGTATCTGGGCAACCGAACGCTTAAAGGAATACGTCATCAAAGGCTTTACGATGGATGATGAGCGGCTGAAAAATCCAAATAACATTTTCGGTAAAGATTATTTTGAAGAACAGCTTGCCCGTATTCGCGACATCCGAAGCAGCGAGCGCAGGTTTTATCAAAAAATCACTGACATCTATTCGCAGTGTAGTGCCGACTATGACACAGAAACAGACATTACAAAAAAGTTTTTTGCAACGGTTCAAAACAAATTGCATTGGGCAATTACAGGTCAAACTGCCGCGGAAATTATTGCCGCCAGGGTGGACAGTTCAAAAGGGAACATGGGCTTGACCACCTGGAAAAATGCACCGAAAGGAAGCATCAGGAAAACGGATATTGGCATTGCTAAAAATTATTTGAATGAGAAAGAATTAAATGGATTAAACCGTATTGTGAGTATGTATCTGGATTATGCTGAAAGTCAGGCATTGAAAGGGGTTGTGATGTATATGAAAGATTGGGTGGAGAAATTGGATGCATTTTTGCAATTCAACGAAGAAGCTATATTGAAACATCAAGGCAAAATATCTCATGAAGTTGCATTAGCTCTTGCTGAAAGCGAATTTGAGAAATACAGAATTGAGCAGGACAAATTGATGGAAAGTGATTTTGATAAAATGATAAAAAAATTAAAAAAGTAATCCCCAATGCCAAACTACATCAGCGAAGACGATATTGAAAAAAGAGCAATTCAGCTTTTGCTTGAGGAATTGGGTTATGATGAACATATTAACTGTCTGACAGCAGAACGCGAAGATTTGCGCGACTGTAGTTGCCGCCGCAATAAGGAAGAAGTTTTATTGACTGATCACTTGCGGAAATCACTACTGAAACTCAACCTGGGAATACCTGAGAATTCAATTGAACAAGCCATTAACGAACTGGCAAAAGGCAGAAGCAGTATGAGCCCCATGCTGGCAAACAAAGAAGTGTATGAACTTATCAAAGAAGGTTACTTAACCAAAATTACCAATATACAAGGCAGGGAAGAAAGCATACGCATAAAATTTATTGATTTTAAAAATGCAGCAATCAATACATTCACTGTTGTTTCTCAATTGTGGATAAAAGGGATTGATTACCGCAGACCGGATTTGATTATTTATATTAATGGCATTCCGTTTGTTTTCTTTGAGCTGAAAAATTCGAACATTGAAATAAAGAATGCGTTTGATGATAACCTAACAACTTATTACAAAAAGATTCCACAACTCTTTGTTTATAATGCTTTGAACATTTTAAGCAATGCGGTGGAAACCAAAATAGGAGCATTCAAATCGGATTACACTCACTTTTTTGAATGGTTGAGAGTAGATGATGAAAAGGAAGATATCGACCGAGAGCGTGTTCAGCTGTATCAGGTAAGTCTGGAATATGCCTTGCGTGGCTTATGTAAAAAAGAAAAACTAATTGATTACATTGAGAATTTCATACTCTATCACAATAAAGGCGCTTATAAAATCATTGCAAAAAACCATCAGTTTCTTGGTGTAAACAAGGCAATAGAAAGTTTCCGTAACAGAGAAGGAAAAGATGGGAAATTGGGTGTATTCTGGCACACACAACGCAGTGGTAAAAGTTTTTCGATGATAATGTTCTGCCAGAAAATTCAACGACACTTTGGTGGCGATTTTACCTTCTTTATTGTTACTGATCGTGATCAGTTAGATGGTCAGATTTATAGAAACTTCCTAAACATGGGAGCAGTTAAGGAAAAAGAAGAAGTACGCCCTAAAGACAGTGAACAGTTGCGCGATTATTTGTCAGGGAACAAACGATATGTTTTTTCACTTATTCATAAGTTCCGTTATCCAAAAGGGAAAAAATATCCATTGCTGAGTGACCGAAAAGATATAATTGTTTTGGTGGATGAAGCGCACCGAACACAGTACAAAGATTTAGCTGAAAATATGCGAATTGGAATTCCTGAAGCGCAATTTATTGCTTTCACAGGAACGCCTTTACTTGGCAGTAAACGTATGACAAATAAGTTTTTTGGAGGTTATGTTAGTGAATATAATTTTAAGCAATCGTATGAGGATAGAAATACTGTGCCGCTTTTCTATGATAAACGTGTGCCTGAAGTTCAAATAATCAGGGAAGGAGATGAAATAAATGCGGACTTTGCCGAAGTTGCAGAACAAGAAGAATTATCGGAGGCACAATTGATGCGTTTAGAAAGAGAATTTGCTTCAGAACTTTCTGTTATAAGAAATCCTGATCGATTGAAAAAAATTGCACAGGATATTGTAAAGCATTTCCCTCGTAGGGGATACAAAGGCAGAGGCATGGTGATTACAATAGATCGATATACTGCAATGAAAATGTTTGACCTTGTAAAACAATACTGGGCAGATGAAATAAAGGAATTGCGGAAACAAAAATTGGTGGCGAAAACAGAAGAAGAAAAAAATCGCATTGAGGAAACCGTTAAATACATGAACTGGGTGGAAATGGCGGTGGTGATTAGTTATGATAAGGGTGATGATGAAAAATTATTGTTTGAAAATCGAGGTGTAAATATTACCCCTCATATTCGGAAAATGGAATCACTTGATGAAAACGGGCACGATTTGGAATATCGTTTTCAGGAACTAATTGATGATCCATTTCAATTGGTTTTTGTGAGTGATATGTGGTTAACCGGATTTGATTCTCCCACGCTTAGTGATTTGTATATGGATAAACCCATGATAGGTCATACTCTTATGCAAACGATTGCCCGTGCAGGTAGTGTTGCTTCCGGAAAAATTTGTGGAAGAATTATTGATTATTATGGTGTGTTCCGCAACCTGAAAAAAGCGTTGGTGGATTATGCAACCGGCGAAGATGAAACAGAAGAAGGAGGCGGAACTATTGGAGGTAATCTTCCGGTTGAAGATAAAGAAAAATTGTTTGATTTGTTGAAAGAAGCCATTCAGGAAGCCAATGCGTTTTGTTTAAAACTTGAAATAAATTTGAGTTTGATTCTTGAGTGTAGTGATGCATTTGAAAACATTGGTTTGTTTGAAAGTTTTGCTGACAAGCTTTTATCAAATGAGGACTATAAGAAGAATTTCTTTGTCTATTCAAACACTGTCGAAAGTTTATATGAAGCATGCAAGCCTGATATTTATGACCGAAAGGATGAATTTGAATTACTTGAAATAATTCGCTACTTGCGTAAAATTGTTGACCGCAAAAAATTCTCTGGTGATTTGGAAAGTGCAAGAGCCAAATATGCTGATATTATTGACCAATCAATTTCGACTGTAACGGAAGAAGAATCAAAAAATACAGGATATGAAATTAAAGCAAGTAAAGAAATAGACATCAGCAAATTTGATTTTGATAAATTAAGAGAGAAGTTTAAGCAAACTAAATATAAGCATATTGAAATTGAAGACCTCAAATTATTTATAGAAGAAAAACTTTCTAAATTAATCAATGATAATACAACACGTATAGATCTTGCCGAAAAGTTGCAAAAGATTGTAGATGCGTACAATTCAGGTTCCATCACCGTAGAAAATTATTTTGAGGACCTTGTGAAGTTTTCACAGGATTTAAGGAAAGAAGAAGAACGACATATACGCGAAAACCTTACAAAGGAAGAGTTGGAGTTGTTTGATTTAATCCGTCAGACAAAAAAAGACTTAACTAAGAAGGAAGAACAATTGGTTAAACTTGCTGCAAAAGACTTATTAAAGAAGGTAGTCGAATTGAAGGATGAATTGCTTGTTCCTGATTGGTACAAATTCGACACCTCGCGTTTAAAAGTAGTAGGTTTTGTAAAGGAAACACTTGCCGGCGATTTGCCAAATTCATTTACACAATCAATTTTTAAAAAAACATGTGATGTTGTTGTTGAACATTTACAGAAACTTGAGGAGAAAGGAAGAATGTGGGCAGCTTAGGGAACTTATTTGAAAACACCTTGACAAACCCAATTTGAAAACAAGGAATTTTAAAATAAAAAATCATCGCAAAAATTAAGAAAAAAAGTTTTACATAATCAATCTCCTCAATCAGATAGTCTTGTTATATGTATTAAAAAAAAATGAAGAAAATAAATAAGGTTGCTTTACATGGAAACATATTTTTAATCAATATGAATAAAATCTATACATTATTAAAGAATAAATGGTGGACTTTTTTGTTAGGTATTATTATACTAGCCTCATTAATTGGTGTTTTCGCTTCAATACATTATTATTGGGCTCAGTTTCATAATGCCCCAACTTCAAATGACCCTTTGATCTGGAGTGCATTTGCCGGATATATAAGTGGCACTTTGAATCCATTATTATTAATAATAAATATATGCATTACGATTTGGCTGACAATAATAATCAATAAATTTTCTAAGGTTAATACTGATAGGCAAATTCAATCTGAAAGAAAAGCTATACAAATGCAATTAAAACATGAGGCTTTACAGGAACTACGAATAGAACTAAACAAAAATTTCGATTTTTGGAGAAATGCAAATAATGTCCAATCCTTAGCACAAGCTTGTTTGAATACCTTAATAAATTTTGCTGACACTTACAGCTATTTATTCACTATGACCAATATAAAGTCATACAATGATCTATCAGAAATTATTAATGAGGCACAAATATCTATTTCTTGTAAAGATTTCGCTGGCATTTTGCAAAGATTCATGCAAGCTGATGCCCTTAGGATAATATTATATGCTGAAATAGGAGAAAATGTTATTAGTTAATTATATGATTGCATTTAATAAATATAAGGCTTTTCTCGCTCCTCCACTTAATGTAGCAAAAAATAAAATTTGAATTTCACATCAGTTAAAATAAATATAATTAAAACAAAATCAATCAACATGGCAACAATTAAAATGGGAAATAAAGAAATCATTCTTTATATGCGACAAGCAGGAAATGGATTCAACACCAACAATGCATATCTAGGAAAACTAATCTGGGATTGGCTTTGCGAAAGAGGAGCTAACAAAGTAGGTGAAAGAGTCCCTTGCAATTATAATTTAGACGAAGAGACAAAAATAGCTTTAAGGCTTCCGAAAAATGCTGCAGTTTTTGAATTTGATGATAACTTATTACCTGCATTATATAAATATCTGAGTACAATAAATTAAATTAATTGATTATGCACAATTATACCAGAGCGACATACTTTGGCGTGCTCAATGT
>JBAWXL010000141.1:0-12017 GCA_037144095.1 Bacteroidota bacterium | reverse complement strand
GTAAAACATTGAGCACGCCAAAGTATGTCGCTCTGGTATAATTGTGCATAATCAAAATTAAAATTACTTTTTTCATTGTTTTTTTGTGTGTTTGATTAATAATTCAATATTGTTTTTAAAATTTTTTTGTTTTGATAATGCTTTTTACAACATCATTTTGGAGGGCAAATATACAAATAGTTTTGTTCTATGCAACATTTATTTTCGTACTAAAATCATAATTGCAAAATATCTGCAATTTTATTTTCTCTTTTGCTTAATTTACAAAGCTTTAAAATGTAATATTCATGATGTTAAAAAAGCTTAAATTGTTATGTTTTGCATGGCTAATCTATATTTTCCTTTAGTTGCTAATGAAAAATAAAGCGGCTTGCTATGCTGTTGCCTGTTTTTTTCGTGTCGTTTCTTTTGCTAATGAGATTAGATTATACAATATAATGATTATAGTAGTAAATATATGATAGGTATATAAAATAAAGTATCAACCGACATATACATTACAGGCTGCAATATTATTACTACAAAAGCAATTAGCATGTAAGATATGTCTGATATTTATGTAGGATATGTCTGATTTATTTGTGAGAAATATCTTACATGGAGGATAGGTGGCTGCAATGGTTATCATTAGGTACGTTTATTTTAATAGGAATAATTTAATACCTCGCTATTCTATGATAAATTTTGGATTAAGAGTTAAGCTTATTATATGCTACAAACAAAATGGCGTAACTATTATATATAAATAGGACTATCAATTAGCTTAGTTGTAATTGATAGTTACGCTAAAAGTGCCGGTATAGGTGCCAAATGGCTGAGCACCTGCTAAGTTTAGTTTTGCGCCAACCACAAAGCTGTCGTTACCCGAGCCATCCAGTGTGCCGTTTAGCCCATCTGTACCTGTAGACGCTGTTTTTGCAATAAAGTTATTTACGATGGTATAAGTGGTTGGGAAGGTTTGATAAATTGTCACATCACTCGTAGGCAAGGTAATAGTATAAGTTGAGTTTGCAGAACCCGTAACAGTGTACGCTGAATTTGAAGAGGTTGGAGCCTGTGATAAAAGGGTGATATTGTTAGAAGGTAAAGCCGACCTACTGTTCCCTGTGGTTAATGAGATGACCACACCGGCTGATGGCACCGTCATGGTTCCAAAATGCAAATCTGCTGTTTTGGTTAAGGTGAGTGCTTTCACTATTTTAACGCCTGCATTGGCTGAAGCAGTGGCTTGTGCTATGCTATAGTTTGTTAAACCGGTGAATGCGATAATTGCTCCTAAAATAAAAATTGCTTTTTTCATATTAAATTGCTTAATTTAAAGTTGTGATATGATTTGATAATATTAATTTGTACTATGAGTTAGCTAAACGTAATCTGAGGAACAAAGTTACATTAATTAATATGAATTGCAATTATAATATTACATAAGTACAGAATAAAGTGCTACATGATTATATATTAGCAGATGTTATAGTGCAATTATACTGGATGTTATATGTAGTTGAAATATTAGATAAAGATACGAAATTTAATTTTTTTAACTAAATACTACTGATAATTAGCTTGAGTCAAAGTTAAAATGACTTTACATTTTACAATTAAAAATATAAGAAAATATGAATGATTACTGATGTGACCCTTAAAGTCGTTTATTAAACCTGGTGTTTTAAAACGAAAAAGGGAACCCACAATGGAGTTCCCCTTTAATCATGAAAAAACTATTTTTAGTTATAATTAACTGTTACATCAAATGTACCTGAGTAAATTCCGAAAGCTTGTGAACCGGCTAAATTTAATTTTGCACCTACTACGAAGCTGTCAGCACCTGAACCATTTAGCGTTCCGGTTAAGCCATCAGTACCGGCAGAAGCTGTTTTGGCTACGAAGTTGTTTACGATACTAGTTGCACCACTAGGTCCGTTGATAGTTACATTGCTACTTGGAAGTGTGATAGCATAAGTTGCATCAGCAGAACCGGCAACTGTGTAAGCTGCATTGGCAGCAATAGGAGCCTGAGGTAAAAGGGTGATGTTTCCCGGAACGTCAACTGTTCTTCCATTTTCTGTTGATAAAGAAATAACTACACCGGCTGTTGGGATAGTCATGGTGCCAAAATGTAAGTCGGCTGTTTTGGTTAGAGTTAAGGCTTTAACGATTTTTACACCTGCGTTTGCAGAAGCTGAATTTTGGGCCATTGTTTTGGTGGTTACACCTGCGATCATTACGATTGCTGCTAAAATTAAGGTTACTTTTTTCATTGTTTTTTGTGTTATTTATTATTTGTATTTATTTTTTTATTTCGAAACTAATTCTTAGTTATAGTTTACTGTTACGATAAAAGATCCTGTATAAACTCCAAAAGCCTGTAGGGTTACTAAGTTTAGTCTTGCTCCAACTACGAAGCTATCGAAACCTGCACCATTTAAAGTCCCGATCAATCCATTTTCTTCAGCTGAGTTAGGTCTGGCTACAAAATTGGTTACTAAAGCTGATGCTCCACCAGGTCCATTCGTGATGACATCATTAACTGGCAAAGTGATTGCATAGGTTGCATAAGGTGAACCATTGACATTGTATGCAGCATCGGTTGCTACGGGAGATTGAGGTAGAAGTGTAACTCTTGAAGGATTATTGGCAGTTCTGTTGTTATAGGTAGACAAAGTAATCACTACATTTCCTGTTGGGATAGTCATGGTACCAAAGTGCAAATTTGCGGTTTTAGTAAGGGTAAGCGGTTTAAGAATCTTTACTCCTGCATTGGCAGTTTTAGTGTTTTGCGCTTTCGTATAAGTCGCAAATCCCACCATCAAGAGCATTGCTGATAAAATTAATTTACTTTTTTTCATTGTTTGTTTTTGTTTGTTTTGTTTGTTGTTTGTTTATTGTTTGAAATAATATTCAAATTATTATGTGGCAAAATTACACTGAGAACTCCCTGTGCAAATTAAGACCTAATTAATATGAGATTAAGATGGGATTAAGATATTTTTCCTATCAAATTCAAACAATATTTTCAAGTTATTAAATTGCTTTCTTGTCCCTTTTCACATTATATATTATATAAGAAAGGGGAACTCCGTTATGAAATTCCCCTATTTTCATGAAAAGTCACTTTTCAATGGTAATTTACGGTTACATCAAATGTGCCGGTATAGACACCAAAAGGTTGACCGCCGTTTAAGTTCAATTTTGCACCTACCACAAAGCTGTCTATTCCCACTTCGCTTAGAGTTCCTGAATTCCCATCGACACCTTCTGAAGCTGTTTTACTAACAAAGTTTGTGATTAAAGCCGTTGCTCCACCCGGTCCATTTGTGATCACATCATTACTTGGCAGATTGATCGAATAGGTCGAATTGGCAGAGCCATAAACCATGTATGCTGCATTTGAAGCCACGGGAGACTGAGATAAAAATGTGACTCTTGATGGAAAGTTAGCTGCTCTAACGTTTGACGTAGACAGGCTTACCATCACATGAGCCGTTGGGATGGTCATGGTGCCAAAGTGCAAGTCGTTGGTTTTGATAAGAGTGATTGTTTTAAGTACTTTCACTCCTGCTTGAGCTGAGGTTATAAATTGTGCCATTATTCTTGTCGCGAAGACTGTCATAAGGATTATTCCTAACAGAATTAATTTGTTTTTTGTCATTGTTTGTTGTTGTTTGTAATTGATTGTTTTGTTGTTGTAGATTATTTTGAATTAATCTGTTGCAAAATTAGGGCTACAAACTCCAGGTTTTATTAAGATAGAATTAGGATGAAATTAAGAAAGGATTAAGATTTCATTTTATTTAAAAGACTTCTTATAGCAATTAAATCATTGTATTTCTATTTCAGTTGCAGTTAATATACTGGATAAATTAAAAAAAGAACTCCTTTATAGAATTCCCTTGTAATCTAAATTACTGAAAAATAACTATTAAGTCTTAATTATAAATCTTTTGGTTGGCTTGAATTGTACAGCAGATGCTCAATGTTTGAAAAATATTGAATACCAAAAGAAAATAATAATTGTTTCACTAATGAATAAACAAAGTGAATTTATCTTTGGTCAAACAAACCGATATAGAAGCAATATCTACTGAAAAAGAATACCCGTGTGTGGGAATATTGGTTGGCTATAAGAGAACGAAATGATCAGGGGATGAGCGTTATGCTCCCTGTATAAGTTTTATATCCGCTTTGACTGTTTCCGGCATGTATCTTATAAACATAAACACCTGAAACTACATTGTCGAGATTGCCAGTATTGTTTTTTGTTCCATTCCAACCCTCGCATGAAGTGATGAGCCATTTCTTTGTTTCATACAGGATTGCACCCCAACGATCAAATATAATCATTTCAAACTGATCGGGGTCGATATTGTTGCCATAAGGTGTGAAAACATCATTCCTATTATCTTGATTAGGAGTGAATGAATTGGGGATATAAAATGAGAAATTGTCTTTTATGATAATTACTTCCGAAATACTATCCATACAATTATGATTATCAATCACTGTAAGTGTAACAGTATAAGTTCCAACCTGGGTGTAAGTGTGAGTGAACTGAGGAATACTTTGTGAAGTTCCATCTCCGAGAGACCATACCCATGAAGTAATAGTTCCAAGAGTATTATCCATAAAGTGGATCAGATTATTATCTATTGTCGTAACTTGGGGATCGGCAATAAAACTTGCATTAAGCGTGCTCGAGTTCTGTATGCTTACTGAAGCCGTGTTGGTGCAAGTGCCACAGCTCACAGTTACAACATAATTTCCGGTAGCTAAATTAGCAATTGAAGGGGTGGTTTGAGCAGGGGTGGAACTCCATAAATAAGTGAAATTATTACCACAACTACCCGAAGCCGAAACCGTTGCAGTTCCATCCGAATGACCGCAATTTTCATTAGTAGACGTAATATTTAAAACTAAATTCCCAATATTTACACTAACGGTATCATTAGCCGTACAGCCCTGATTGCTTGTGCCAACAACGGTATAAGTAGTTGTTGAAGTGGGCGTAACATTAATTGTAGCGCCTGTTATATTTCCGGGCATCCACACATACGAATTTGCTCCGGAGGCTGTTAAAGTAGCAGTTTGACCCGTGCACACACTCGTTGGTGAAGCACTTGCATTGATGATAACATTTGGAGCTATATTTACAACAACAGTATCTTTTGCCGATGAGGCACAGTAATCAGAGACAGAAACAATATAAGTGGTAGTTGCTGCCGGACTTACAGTAACCGTAGCGCTATTGCCTGCTGCATTGTTCCACGAATAGGTAAAAGGTGCAATTCCACCACTTATTGAAGCAGTAAGATTTGCGGAGCTTCCCTGACAAATAGTCGTATCGTGCCCCACATTCACATGCAGACTGATATTATCAATAATATAAATAGTATCTAATAGTGTATTACATCCATTTGAAACAGAAAGAATAACAGTTTCAGTTCCTTCTGTAATTCCATCTAACACTGGATGAATTATGATAGCCGCCGAATCTTGCCCCACAGGTATTGTAACACTGGTGGGAATTGTAGGATAATCCGTTCCATTGGTTGCTGTGCCTCCAATCGTATAATTAATAGTAAGAGGGGAAGAGACAGGAGTTTGAGTAACAAAAGATATAATTCCATCAGAACATCCCTCAACTGCATTATTTCCTAAAGTTGTATTCGAATAAGATGTATTTACACTAAAAGAATTAGTAGAAAAACTATTGGCTTCTAAAAATACACCCGAATCATACAATCCATTATAACCATCTGCCACAGCAATTTTTAAATGGTAGGTTTGGCAAGGCGTTACATGACATTTGGCTTTTAAAGGTTTTGTGAAACCCCCAAAAGCAATAGTAGTGCCATTAAGGGCGGCATTATTCACAAAATAGTTAGAATAGGCTAATGATAAACAACCGCTGGAATTATAACTTCCCCCGGGTGTTCCTGAATTTACGCTATTTACAGAAACCGGAATGTTAGTCCCCGGAATTAAAGCAATATTATAATTTGTATAATTTCCTCCCGAAGGATTAGGTCCATTCACGAAAAAAGCAAACACATCATTATATTGCGAACAAATATAATTTGGATATTCTTCTGAACCAAACACATATTTGAATTCCACAGTGTCGGCTGTAGGAATAAAATCGAATTCCAATATGCTGGCATCATAAGTGAGGCAACCATTGTTTATGCTGTTTAAGTTAGCATCACCAGGTAAGCCAAGGTTGGTCGACATGAAAAATGATGCCGGATTTGGAATGGTGCTTGCAGCTCCTGTACACAGAAGTATTCCACTTGTTAAGCCTAAATTGGTGGTATTCCCATTTGAGAAAGATCCTCTCGAAGCAGCTCCGCCAGTGTAGGTAATATTAGAAACAGTAACTCCCGTGCCAACAAAATTCTGAATCATTTGATTGGTAGTCAAAGAAGTGTTTACAGCGAGTTGCCCCAATGCCAGCTTACTTATAAAAAGCAATGCGAGCATTATTATCTTTTTCATTATTACATCAATTTTTTAAAAAAGCAAAATTACACTAATATTCAAGTACTAACATTAAGTTCAGATTAATTCTTAAGCTTGGGCTGTTAAAATTCCTTAAGAGGTCAAATCGATTGCAATTATTGATGCTGCTGTTTTTTTCAACTTTAAAGCAATTATCTGATTATAGTTATCGAACCATTGATAGAAGTGGTTTTTCCTGTTATATCAGTATAGTTTATAACCCAATAGTAAACTCCATCAGCATAATCTTTTCCTTCCCAACCAATTTGAAGGTCATTGGTTTTGTAAATCAACTTGCCCCACCTATTGAATATGGAAGTATTCATTGTTATTATTCCTTTTCTCTTTGCTGGAGTGAAAACATCATTAATTCCATCCCCATTTGGCGTAAATACATTGGGTATTTCTATGTCAATATCGCAATCATTAATGTTTATCGTGACTGCATCAGTTCCAACGCAACCATTTGAGGTAACTTTCACCCAATAGGTGTTTGTTGATGGGGAGGTGGATGAAATTGTATAAGTTGATGTTGTTGAGCTATCTTGCCATTTATAGGAGCTAAATACCCCCGGCGATAGAACCAAACTTGTACCGGTGCAAATACTGGTATCATTCCCCAAATTGGGTGTAGGAGATAAATTAAATGTTACAAATAAAGTATCTGATGCAGTGCTAAGTCCACATGAATTAATACCATTTACAAAGATCTTCGCTGTTCCTGTAAAAGTCCCGCTCCAATTAACAGTTGCAGTTTGACCCGAACCACTTATGGTTCCCGATGAAGAGGGCAAAACATTCCATTGGTAGCTTGTGGTATTTAGGCCTCCTGTTGTGCTGTAAGTGGAAGTCTGTGTATTCACACACAAAGAAGTAGGCCCTGAAGGAATGGAAGGTTTTTGAGGTACAGGATTTACAGTTATATATAAGGTGTCTGAGATAATACTATTTCCACAATTGTTCACTCCCATAACTATAAGTTTTGCAACCCCACTAAAGTTTGAATTCCAGCTTACTGTAGCCGTTGTTGTACTTTGGGTTATGGTTCCTGCAGATGAGGGCAGCAGTGTCCACATATAGGTGGTTGCCCCTGTAGAGCCTGAGGTAGTATAACTTGAAGTCAATGTTCCCTCACATAATGGCGATAGTCCACTTGGAGTGCTTGGTTTTGCAGGAGTTGAATTAATGGTTACAAATAAAGTATCGGAAGTTATCAAACCGTTTCCGCAGGAATTCACTCCATTTACAAAAATCTTAGCGATTCCAACAAAACCCGGAGCCCAACTGACCGTACTGTTGGTGCTTGTTCCACTAATTGTCCCTGCTGTGGAAGGTAAAATATACCAATGATAAGATGTAGCATAAGTGCCTCCTGTAGTGCTAAAGTTCGAGCTAATTACCCCAATGCACAAGGGAGTTGTTCCAGTTGGAGTAGCAGGTTTTCCCGGTAGAGGCGAAACAGTTACAGATAATGTATCAGAGGCAATGCTGCTTCCGCAAGCGTTTACTCCCTTCACAATGATCTTAGCAATTCCGCTAAATGTGGCATTCCAGCTTACGCTACTGCTTGTCCCCGTACCTGTTATGCTACCTGCCGTGCCGGGCAATAAACTCCATTGGTAGGAAGTGGCATTGGCTCCTCCTGTGGTGCTGTAATTTGTTGGAGGCGAATTCATACAAAGCATGGTGGGTCCGGTGGGTAAGGCCGGTTTAGCAGGGGAGGGGTTTACGATTATTTGAAGTGTATCCGAAACAGGTCCTTCTCCACAGGCATTCACTCCAAAAACAATAATCCGTGCGATACCCGTGAAAGTCGAATTCCAAGTAACGCTTGTACTTGCCCCGGTTCCGCTGAGGTTGCCGGCTGTTGAAGGGATTAAATACCATTGATAGCTGGTCGCATTTGACGAACCTGAAGTGCTGATGCTTGAAGTGCTATTGGCACAAACCGGCGAATTGCCAACCGGAGTGCCTGGTTTGCCGGGTATGGCTGTGATGTTTATCGTAATATTATTAGAGAAAAAAGTATCGTTTACACTGCAATTGGTATCTATTAACCAACAATTCAAAACGCTGTTATTTATAGGATTCGTAATATTCAAACTCGGACTATTCCCGCCAATTAGACTTCCATTGAGGTGCCATTGATAAATAGGATTTGAAAAACCACTTAACACACTTGCCGTAAAAGTCAAGGGAACTCCCTGACATGCAGGTAGCGAAGGCGAAACAGAAATGAATATTTGTGTGTTAACCGGAACAGTGCAACCATTATTATAATAATGAGGCGTCCCGTCCCAACTGTAACTCACGGCAGCACCATCCTGCGCTCCCAAAGCACCGTTTTGCATCACCAACATACCCGGATGATAAATTACGGTATCTGCCCAAGGATAATTGCCTGTAAATTTTAAAACAAGGGTGCGGGTAGAGGTTCCGGCGGTATAATTTACAAAATGTCCTGCCGTATTCCCTGCGGTTTGAAATATCACATACACAGTATCAATCAATCCGGCATAGCTTGTGATGGTGGGATTAAATGCCGTGCTGGTAATGAGCAACACTTTTGAGCCGGCAGGCAACACTCCGGCAAGGGGTTCTTTAAATATGCCACAGCCCGTAACACTCGAATTCATCTGAACCACCTTAGCCGCGGTGGTGGCGTTTTGAGTTAAACCCAACCATAAATTAGACGTATTTGGCCAATTATTCGCTGTAATCACCCCCGATGATCCGGCTCCCGAAATGCTTAAATTTGCCGTATTCAAATTATGAGGACCCACATGAAACATAAACATTTCGTTTTCTCCTTCAGGATTTCCACAGGCATCCACCAATATGTTTTCGATTTCAAAAACCGTTGTAGGTGTTTGAGCATTAAGCCAATGAAATGGGAAAAAAAGACAGATGATGAATATTATTTTTTTCATTTATAAACAGACATTTTAATTTGCAAAGTAACAAAGTTTAATATTAAGGTATTAATAATCAATATTATCATTATATTAATACTGTTAATACTTTTATTTTCACTATTAAAAAAATCAAATAAACTTTGCTTTAATGAAATTCCTCTAATAATCAGAAAGGAGGGATGAGCAAACATTTGCATTTAGGAATTAAAATTACTTTAATATTGAAGCGTAAACGTTTACCTAATAGCATTAGTTTTCACTTCTATGTTAAATTAAGTTAAGCAGCGCTTTTTAGTACCAATGATCTTAATATTAGCTTATTTCTGCTGAGTAAATGTAATTCTTTTTTGTTGGAAAATAGAAGGGAAGTGTAAACCTGCCAAAGGAGGTAGCCAAAGATTTTAAGGGGGTTTTCATAACGATCGGCGGTTTAAAGAGCCACCGGTGTTTCAGCACAAATGTACCAAAAAGATTTGAACTTTCCAAAGGTGCGTCATTATCAATGGAGATAGAACCCGTTGGTTCTTTAAACCACTTATTATGCGCTGTTTTTTTTAGTAATTATTGTAATCGTCTTATTTTCCTCAATTAATTCTTCTATCTTGAATCCTGTCAGTTTCAGAAAAAGTAATATTTCGTCTTTCGTAAATGCTCTCAGTGTTGTCAAATCATCAAATTCTGAAACCTTGCCTCCATCGTCTATTATATATTTTGCAAACCAGTCATAGGTCCAACCAGTTGTCAAATTTAATTTCATAGTACTTTCCCTTTTAATTGTCTTGCTGCCGTGTTGGATGTTTTGTTCAAAATCATCAAAGTTGTCAAAGATTCCATTTGCTTCAAAAATTCCAAACACAAACAATCCATTGTCAACAAGTGATTCATGCACACCTTTTAATGTATCCATTATTCCTTTGTTATCTATCACATATGAGATTGAACGTCCTGTAATCATGACTGAATCAAATTGCTTATTGAATGTCAAGTTTCGCATATCGCTTTGAATAAACTTGTCGGCTTTGACTTCTAAACGTGCAATCTCTAACATTTCATTAAATAAATCCAATCCAAGATAGTCATATCCATTGCTAATAAATCGTCGTGCAAGCATACCCGTACCGCAACCTATTTCAAGTATCTTGTTACAATTGTGTTTCTTTAGAATTGAATCATAAAATTCAAATTCTTTATCATAATCGAAAACATGTTGATACATTTCGTGATAAATATTGGCTAATGTTGAGTAAAGCTGTGTCATATCTGTATTGGGCTAATAGCGCATATCTTGTAAATAGTCCTAACAAAACTACAAAGCCATCCAATTTTAGTTGGCTTTATGTAAATGCCATTACTTTTTATATTTCAATTATCTCCCCACAAAAATATACTATTTTATCCTAAACTGATTTTTTAGTCAAATAACTCAAAATTAAACCTAACAGAGTTTTCATAACGAGTCGGCTGTTGCTTTTCGGTGGCTTTAGAGTTAATAGCCTTTAATTTACAGACTGTCTGCCACTGAAAGCAACAGCTTGTTATAGCCAGTGTTTTATCAAATTCCAAGATGTCCATTTTGTTAATTTGAGTTTTGTTTTTGCGATTCCATTTATTTTTGCATATTCGTCTCTTAATGGAATTGCAGATTTTAAATCATTCCAATTTGAGAATATTTGTAAGTCTCTTCTAACAGTATATTTATTAATGATTGGAAGATTTCCAATAACTTCAATTTCAAAGTTGGCATTTTTAAAATTTGAAGCAAAAAATCCAGTTATTTGCGGCTGATCAACCCAAGCATTATGAATTTCCGTTCCTTTAAAACTAGTTTCATTAGCTCGTTTTACATATACTTGGGCTTTTTTAAAGTCTGTAATTGCAGGTTTGTTTGCTTTATCAATTGTTGTTATTGCAATAAAATTTATCCCTAGTTGTGTCTCTTGTTCGTCAGTTAAAACAAATGCTCCTCCATAATTCCCATTATTCATTTTATAAGTCAAGCAGTCTCCTTTTTTAAAGATAGAGTTGCATAATTTCTTCTTAGTTTTTCTTCTTGGTTTTTCTTGTTCAGTTTGAAGTTTAATAAGAAAATTATTTAAAACTCTCTCTCTGGTTTTTATATCTTGCGGTGAGGCACCTAAGTCTTTCCAAACTCGTAAGTCCTCTCCAGTCTTTATAATATGATTAACTTTCAATAATATTTCTTCATCAAGGGCTTTACATTCCCACTGTCCTTTAGCGATTGCAAACCAAAAATTGTTTGCATCTTCTGAAATATTTATAGTCTCTTGATTTTCGGAAATAAGCCTTGTGGTAATTTCTGGTATCGCAAGTCCTTCATTATACAAATCAATAAACTGCTCATAGATGTCAGCGTAAGTGTCGTTTGAACTAATTGCAGTTCCCCATGTTCCCATAATAGCTTATTCTCTTATTTCTGTAATAATTGTCGGGTGGTATTCTTGCATTGGCTATAACATATATATAGTCGTAACAAAACTACACAAAGCCATCCAATTTTAGTTGACTTTATTTAAGTGTCATTTTTTTTAATTTCATCCCACAAAGATATAATTTTTTATCCTAAACTGATTTTTCAATCAAATAACT
>JBAWXL010000140.1:0-12092 GCA_037144095.1 Bacteroidota bacterium | reverse complement strand
AAAAATGATGAAATGTAATTAAAAATGAAGAATTAAAAATTAATATTGGAAAAATAAAAGGATTAAATGGTATCTTATATACATGTAATTGAGGCTATTAAAAATTAATTGTCAGGTATAGGAAAATAAATTTTGTGGAATTTGATTTTTTATCACAATTTAATTTACATTTGCACGTTTTTTTTTAGACTTAAAATTATTGAATAAAACTTATTGAAATGACGAATTCTGAAAATGATCATGCCACTACTTATGGAGTGTTTGGTGAATATATTACGGATGAAGATAATAAAGCTCTAATTGATGCCATTCCCGAAGCTGCTCCTGTTGTTACTATTTTTAATGTTACAACACCGCTTTATTTTAAGGCTCTTAAAGTAAAAGCAAAAGAGAAAAAAGGCTTAAAAGATGAAAGTGAACTTGCATTGGATGAATTGACTAAAGAATTGGTTAGATTGGGAATGAAAGCCTCGGTGCTTGCCGAAGCTGCCAAAAATTTTGATTTGGCAAAACAAATTGATCATAAGGCTAATTATTTAACTCATGTTTCGATGAATTTAGCCCTTGATCGTGCTTCGAACTGGAGAGATGCTTTGGACGCTAATAAAGCAAGTGTTCAAGGGGGTATATTAACCAATATTTCAGATGCTGAAATTACGGGAGTTGATGCTTTGTTTGCTGATTTTAAGAGTAAATATGTTAAACCTAAGGCAGCAAAGAAGGATACTAAAACTAAAGGAACTGAATTAGCGCGTGTTTATATGAAAACCATCAATAAGGCGATGGAAGATTTATATAAATTGATGTATGGTGAATATATTAAAACAAAAGAAACTTTTGTGAAAGGTATGGGAACGGCAAAAGAAGTTGACCATACAGGAATTCATCATACGGGTGTGATTGTATTTTGCAGTTATGCCACTCCTCCTGCCGGATTGACTGATAATGTGATTAAGGGTGTTTTATTGAAACTTGTGGAAGCTGATCTTGAAACCAAAACTAATAAATATGGTTATGGTAGTATTTCGATTGTTACGCCTGATAGTTATACTTTGGAGATTTCGGGTGTGGGTTTGGTAACTCAAACTATGACCGTGATACTGAAGAAGGGGAAAATGTTGCAGATGGATATTAAGATGGTGAAAAGCAGTTAATAATTGATAATTAATAATGAATAATGAAGGGCTTGCCGGTGGGTGAGCCTTTTTTGTTGACAATGGAGAGTGGGATTAAATTATACCATTTTGGGTGTTTTTCGTCAGTTTAAGGTATTCCTGATAATTGCGAATATAATCTCTTCAAAGTATTTTTCGGATGCCAGCACCAGGCAAATGGCACCTCATCTTAGAAAGCGAAAAACACCATGCCATACTTCACGATATCATCACAAACAACCAAAAGGCCATTCGTCTCAAAATCCCACTCACTAAAAAAACACCCAAAACAGACACACTGTCTTCTACAATTGCCCCTGCCTTACTTCTGAGACCACTTCCTTAAATGAATAAACTTCATTTTAAAAATCCCAGCCCCAAATTCCAAGATATGCGCTTCTTTGGATTTGGTGCTTGGGGTTTTATGATGAAACCTACCAGGTTTTTAAAATCTGTTAGGTTTAACTCAACCCCATGAACTTAGTTTTTCCTAAAAATCTAAATGTCTAAACAGCTAAAAGTCTATTAGTCCGAATGACTTATTGAATTATTCGTACTTTTGCCGACCTAAACACAACACAAATGTCAACAAAAGCCATAAGGGTGCGTTTTGCGCCTAGTCCTACCGGTCCGCTTCATATTGGAGGCGTCCGCACCGCATTGTATAATTATCTGTTTGCCAAAAAGCATGGCGGCGATTTCATTTTGCGAATTGAAGATACCGATCAGGGACGCTTTGTTCCCGGAGCCGAGGAATATATTATCGAATCGCTTCGCTGGTGTGGGATAGATTTTAACGAAGGCGTTGGCATGGGGGGCACTCATGCACCTTATCGCCAATCGGAACGCAAAGAGATGTATCGTCAGTATGCCGATTTGTTGATAGAAAAGGGATATGCCTATTATGCTTTCGATACTGCAGAGGAGTTGGATGCAGTGCGGAAACAATTTGAAGCTGAAAAGAAAACCTTTCAGTATACCGCCGAAACGCGCAAACAGCTCAAAAACTCTTTAACGCTTGATGCGGAAAGCACTCAGGCATTGCTTTCGTCGGGACAGGCTTATGTTATCCGCATTCGCATACCCAAACACGAAACCATTTTGGTGAATGATTTGATAAGAGGGGAAGTGCATTTTCAATCGTCACTGCTCGACGATAAGGTCTTGTTTAAATCGGATGGCATGCCCACCTACCATCTTGCCAATGTGGTGGACGATCATTTGATGGAGATTTCGCACGTCATACGCGGCGAAGAGTGGTTGCCTTCGGCTCCTTTGCATGTGTTGCTCTATCGCTATTTGGGTTGGGAAAAAACGATGCCTTTCTTTGCCCATCTGCCTTTAATACTGAAACCCGAAGGCAACGGCAAGCTCTCGAAACGCGATGGCGACCGCATGGGCTTCCCTGTGTTTCCGTTGCAATGGACTGATCCTTTCACCGGCGATATTTCTTCGGGCTACCGCGAAGGGGGATATTTGCCGGATGCTTTCATCAATATATTGGTTTTCCTTGGATGGAACCCGGGCACCGAGCAGGAACTCTTTACAATGCAAGAACTCATAGATGTCTTCACAATCGAACGGGTTGGCAAGTCGGGTGCCAAGTTCGACCCCGAAAAAGCCCGTTGGTTCAATCATCAATATATACAACATGCCGATATCCATGTATTGTCTGATAAACTTATGGATATATTGAAAGAAAAGCATATTGAAGCATCCGAGGATACCGTAATTAAAATTTGCGAGTTGGTGAAAGACCGTATTCATCTTCTGACTGAAATTTGGGATAAAACCAATTTCTTTTTCCTTGCCCCTGAAATTTATGATGCCAAATCGGTTAAAGATAAATGGAAAACAGGCGCCAATGCTGTATTGAAAGAAATGCTTCCTTTTATCCAAAGCCTTGCCAATTGCAATGCCGAAGATTTAAAAGAAAAACTTCACGATTATATTATAGAACACCAGCTCAATATGGGTTTGGTGATGAATGCCATTCGTATTTCGCTTGTAGGTTCCTCCAGCGGACCTGATTTGGCTGCTATAATGCATTTGATTGGGGTGGAGGAAAGTTGCAGGAGGATTGAGAGAGCGATACAGACTGTTGGCTTGTAAGTTGAAGCCCAAATTATACAATTATAAAATTAAATAGGTTGAGGTTGAGGTTAAGGTTAAGGTTGAGGTTGAGGTTAAGGTTGAGGTTGAGTTGAGATATTTGGGAATTGGTGGATATTAGTACGTATAAGTATTACAGCATTTCTTTAGAAACAATAATAAATACAAAGCCCCAAATTTCAAGGAGTATAGTCTTGAAATTTGGGGCTTGGAATTTGGATATTTGGACTTGGGTCTTTTTTAGGAAATCATTCCCAATTCTTTTCCAACTTTAGTAAAAGCAGTAATGGCTTTTTCGAGATGTTCCTGTGAATGTCCGGCTGAAACCTGAACGCGGATGCGGTCTTTGCCTTTAGCTACAACAGGGAAAGAGAATGCGATTACATAAATACCTTCTTCTAACATTTTATTGGCAAAGTCAACTGCCAACTTAGAACAATCGGGATATTTACCAAACATAATAGCCACAATTGGATGATCGCCCGGAATGATATCAAAACCTGCTGCTGTCATTTTTTCGCGGAAGTATTTTGTATTGCGTTCCAGTTTGTCGCGAAGATCGGTTGAGCCCATCAAGATGTCCATAACCTTGAGGGTACCGCCAACCACTGCAGGAGCCACTGTGTTTGAGAATAAATAAGGACGTGCTTTGTTGCGCATCCAGTTGATGATTTCTTTGCTTGAAGAAATACATCCGCCGGAAGCTCCGCCCAATGCTTTTCCGAAAGTTGTGGTGATGATATCCACACGACCCATAACGCCACGATATTCGTGAGTTCCGCGACCTGTTTTGCCTAAGAATCCGGTTGAGTGACTGTCGTCGACCATAACCATAGCTTCATATTTTTCAGCTACGTCGCAGATCTGATCCAGCTTTGCAATGTCACCGTCCATTGAGAAAGAACCGTCGGTAGCTACCATAATAAAACGGCAACCTGCAGCTTTGGCTTCTTTCAGGCAGCGCTCAAGACCTTTTGCCATTTTGTCGTTGGCTGGGTCGATCTCTTCCACGTCGCGCATGTCGCCATGTTTGTAGATCCAGCGTTGTGCTTTGCACAGGCGGATACCATCGATGATAGAAGCATGGTTCAGTGCATCGGTGATGATAGCATCATTTTCGCCCAACAGTGGTTCAAAAACAGCGCCATTGGCATCGAAACATGATGAGAACAAAATAGTATCTTCCATACCTAGAAATTCAGATACTTTTTTCTCGAGTTCTTTGTGAATATCCTGTGTTCCGCAAATGAAACGAACAGATGACAATCCGTAACCGCGATGGTCGAGTTCCGCATGGGAAGCCTTGATCACATCGGGATGTGATGAAAGTCCCAGATAATTGTTGGCACAAAAGTTCAGACATTTTTTACCTTTTACGATAATTTCAGCACCCTGAGGACTTTCGATAATCCTTTCTGTTTTAAACAGTTTTTGGTCGTTAAGTTTCTGCAGTTCTTCTGCAAGAAAAGAATTGATTTTTTGTTGCATTGTTAAATCTCCTTATTTTTTATATTGTTTTAAACACATAAAATTCCCAAAGTGCTTTTGCTGATCGTTTCTTTAACTTTAAGCACTCTAAGTACTTTAGGCACTTTAAGTACTTCTTATATCAAACCTTTTTTGTGTTTTTCTCCAATAACTTTCAACATGTCCTGAGTCATGGCGTCTAAGTCGAAACTTGGTTTCCAGCCCCATTCTTCACGAGCTGCCGTGTCGTCAACTGAATTTGGCCAAGAATCGGCAATTGCCTGACGAAAATCAGGTTGATATTCGATAGTGAAAGTAGGAATATATTTTTTAATGCTATCTGCAAGATCCTTCACACTAAAGCTCATAGCTCCAACATTAAAATCGGAATGATGTTTAAGTTTCGTGAAATCGGCATGCATCAGGTCGATTGTGGCTTTCAAGCAGTCAGGCATATACATCATAGGTAGGCGGGTGTCTTCTTTCACAAAACAAGTGTATTTACCATAAATAACTGCTTCGTAATAAATCGCAACAGCATAGTCAGTAGTTCCACCACCCGGAAGGGTGTCGTTACTAATAATGCCGGGGTACCTGAGCCCTCTTACATCTAATCCGAATTTGTTTACATAGTATTCACCCAACAACTCACCTGCAACCTTAGTAACACCATACATAGTAGTAGGTTTCAAAATAGTTTCCTGAGGGGTATTATCAATAGGAGTGCCCGGACCAAAAGCAGCAATGGAGCTTGGAACCATTACTTGTTTTAACTTCAATTCGCGAGCAACTTCTAAAACATTAATCATTCCATTGATGTTAACATCCCAGGCCAACATGGGTTTTAGTTCGCCAACAGCAGATAAAATTGCTGCGAGATGAACTATCATATCTACATTATGCTTTTCAACTAAATTTTTAATAGCCTCTTTATCTAATACATTAAGTATTTCAAAAGGGCCTGAGGTTTCCAGCTTTTCGTTGCATGGTCTTTTAATATCAGAAGCTATCACATTTTGTGAGCCATAAATGTCCCTTAGGGCAAGGGTAAGTTCGGATCCGATTTGTCCACCTGAACCGGTGAGTAAGATTTTAGAAAATTTCATAATAGGTTGAGTTTTAAAATATTTTCAATTAATATTTAGTCGGGCAAAAGTAAAAAAAAACCACAGTTTACATAGATATATTATTGATTTATGAAAAACATTTTTTCAAGGAAATCATCTTTCGTGCTTTTTGTGTAATTTAGCAGGCTGAAAGACTACTCAATAGATGAATATGGAATTATTTCTTTATAACACTTTAACCCGGAAAAAAGAACTTTTCGTTCCCATAAATCCCCCTTTTGCAGGCATGTATGTTTGCGGTCCTACTGTGTATGGCGACCCTCATTTAGGCCATGCAAGACCAGCAATTACCTTTGATTTGGTTTTCCGATATCTGAAACATTTGGGATATAAAGTGCGTTACGTTCGCAACATTACCGATGTTGGACATTTGGAAAATGATGCGGATGAAGGAGAAGACAAAATAGGTAAAAAAGCAAGACTTGAACAATTAGAGCCTATGGAAATTGTTCAATACTACACCGACCGTTATCATAGATTTATGGATCAGTTGAACGTATTGCGCCCCAGCATTGAGCCCCGTGCTTCAGGACATATTATCGAGCAAATTGAGATGATTAAGAAAATTATGGAACATGGTTATGCTTATGTTTCTAATGGTTCCGTCTATTTTGATGTAGTGAAGTATAATGAGAAATTTGCTTATGGTAAACTTTCGGGCAGGGTATTGGATGATATGATGAGCAGTACCCGTGAATTAGATGGACAAGATGAAAAACACAATCCATATGACTTTGCCTTATGGAAAAAAGCCCAGCCCGAACACATTATGCGTTGGCCCTCTCCCTGGAGCGAAGGTTTTCCGGGTTGGCATCTTGAATGTTCGGCTATGAGTACAAAATATTTAGGAGAGCAATTCGATATTCATGGTGGGGGAATGGATTTGATGTTCCCACATCACGAATGTGAGATTGCACAATCCACTGCTTCTACAGGAAAAGAATCGGTGAAATACTGGCTTCATAATAATATGATTACCATTAATGGTCAGAAAATGGGGAAATCGTTGGGTAACTTCATTACGCTTGAAGAATTCTTTACAGGTAGTAATGCTTTATTGGATAAAGCATACTCTCCAATGACCATTCGTTTTTTCATATTGCAGGCACATTATAGAGGCACGCTTGATTTCTCTAATGAGGCTTTACTTGCTGCCGAAAAAGGTTTGAAACGTTTAGCGCAAGCTTATGAAACCCTTCAGAAAATTCAGCCCAAAGATATTGCAAATACTTCAATAGCCGAAATAAAAGATAATTGTTATAAAGCACTCAACGACGATTTGAATAGTCCTATGGTAATAGCGCAATTATTTGAATGCGCGCGAATCATAAATTCTGCTAATGATGGAAAAGAGAGCATAAATGAAGGTGACAAACAGTTGTTAAATGAAATCTTTCAGCTGTTTTGTTTCGATATATTGGGTCTCTCGTTTGAAACCGACAATAATCAGAATGAAATTATTGACAACATTATGCAGCTTGTAATTTCTTTGCGAAAAGATGCCCGTACAAATAAAGATTTCGTTACGTCCGATAAGATTCGAAATGAACTTGATAAAATTAAAATACAACTTAAGGACACCCGCGATGGAACCGAGTGGAGCATTAATGAATAAGACCCAAGATTCAAGACCCAAATTCCAAAAGGAAAAAGAACGGGACTTGCTTTTTGAAAGAATTTAGTTTGAATCATATAATTAAGAATGAATATAAAAATACAATGAAAAAAATCAGTTTAATTGCCATAAATATAGTGTTAATAACGCTTGTACTTTCGTCTTGTCATAACGAAAAGAAAAAACCTGTAGTAGTTCAAAAAGATACTATTTCGGTTTTTGTCCCCAATTTCGACCCCGATTCAGCTTTTATATATGTGAAAAAGCAAGTAGATTTTGGTCCACGCACACCAAATTCAAAAGCACAGAAACTTTGTGCCGCTTATTTATCAGAAACGTTGAAGAAGTTCACGCCAGATGTAATTGTTCAGTCGTTTACAGTTAAAGCATGGGACGGAAAAACACTACAGGCAAAGAATATTATTGCTTCTTTTCAGCCTGAAAAAACAACTCGCATCATGTTAAGTTCGCATTGGGACTCTCGTCCCTTTGCCGATCAGGACCCCAATCCTGACAACCATAATACGCCAATTGATGGAGCAAATGATGGAGCAAGCGGCGTTGGGATTTTAGTTGAAATTGCCAGCTTATTAAGCCAGCATCCATCTCCTG
Source organism: Bacteroidota bacterium (assembly GCA_037144095.1). Taxonomy (GTDB): domain Bacteria; phylum Bacteroidota; class Bacteroidia; order Bacteroidales; family CAIXTV01; genus CAIXTV01. Next base: position 4,005 of record JBAWXL010000140.1, on the reverse strand, counting down.
TTGGTGTGGATATCGTTTTATTTGATGTGGAAGATTATGGTCAACCCAACACTAACGATCCTGCAAAAGAAGATACCTGGTGCTTAGGTTCACAATATTGGTCAAAGAATCCACACAAACAAGGTTATAAAGCCAACTTTGGTATACTACTTGATATGGTGGGTGCTGAAAATGCTACTTTTACACAAGAAGGAATTTCGAGAACTTATGCTCAGGATATTGTGAATAAAGTTTGGAGAGCAGCCGATAGAGCAGGCTTTAGTGGTTATTTCCCAACTCAAAACACAGGTTCCATTACAGATGATCATTATTACATCAACGAAATCGCAAAAATCCCAACGGTTGACATCATTCATTATGATGCGACTACAAGAAGCGGTTTCTACAAAACCTGGCATACCTTGAACGATAACATTTCTACTATTAACAAAAACACCTTGAAAGCCGTTGGGCAAACTCTTTTAACTGTAATATTTGAAGAGAATACCGTTCAATAAACAACAGTTTATTCCCAAACTTTCCGTTTGTGACTTTCTTTGAATTTGAGACATGGGTCTTTTGATTTTCTAATGAAACGACACGTAAATATCCCCATATTTATTCCTGAGGCTGCCTGCCCCAACCGTTGTGTATATTGCAATCAATTTCGCATTACAGGTTCACTTCATGTACCAACTATTGAAGAGATTCATCAAACAATAGAAACCTATCTATCATCAATTGACACTGAAAAAACTGTGGTTGAAATTGCTTTCTTTGGAGGCAACTTCACCGGATTGCCATTAGAAGAACAAATTGCATATCTCGAAGCTGTTCAGCCTTATTTCGAGAAAGGGATTAAGGGCATTCGCCTTTCCACCCGTCCCGATTATATAAATGAAGAAAAGGTTCGTTTATTAAAAGAATATAAAGTAAGCGAAGTTGAGTTGGGCATTCAATCTTCAAATCAAAAAGTGTTGGAACTTTGCAGGAGAGGATATGATGTTGTGGAAATTGAAAAAGCGATTGATTGTTTGAAGCAATATGAAATTCAATTTGGCATGCAAATGATGGTGGGGCTTCCTGGTGGAAACGTGGAAAATGAAATGCAAACTGCCCGTGACATCCACAAATGGGGAGCTGTAAGCACACGCATTTATCCTTTAGTTCCTATTGAAGACACTCCTTTAATAGAAATGATTGAGAGAAACGAATATCATCCACTTTCTTTAAACGAAGCCATTCAAAGAACAAAGCCATTGATGTTATTCTTTGAAAAACATCAAATACAAATATTACGCATGGGGCTTCATTCTTTCGATAATATTGCCTCAACTTGCGAACCTTTTCATCCGGCTTTCGGACAATTGGTAAGAAGCAGAGTTTGGGCTGATATTTTTAACTCAATCTTACATGCAGAAATAAAGCAAGCACCTTCTTCCATCCAAATTAAAGTAAATAATGCCGAAAAGGTATATGCTATCGGCTATCAGGCATCCAATTTAAAAATCTTAAAACAACATTTCAAGAAAGTATATTTTATTATAGATAATGATTTAAAAGGCAGAAACTATCATGTGGATATTGATTAACAAGCAAGCACCTGAACCAGCTAAGAATACACTCCGTTCTTATGGTCAACTTATCGAATTTGAAACTCATGGCATCACCTATATCGGCATTCGCGGGCATGTGGATGTATTTTGTGCACAACTACCCGATGGTAGTCTGGTGGTGGCGCCTAATACCCCTGATGATTATTTGAAACATTTTCTCATGAATAAAATTCCCATTGTTTTGGGGAAAAAGAAGGTGTTGTATTATTATCCCCGAACAGTTCATTACAATGCAGTGATTACGCCCACCTATCTGATTCATAATACCAAGCATACCGACAAAGTTTTAAGTGAACTTTGCAGTGGTCTCATCCCTGTTCATGTTGAACAAGGATATACTGCATGTAACCTAATAGCGCTTCCTGGCAATATTTTCATTACTGGAGATAAAGGGATAAACGAATCATTACAAAATGCCGGGCTTGATGTTCGCTTGGTTGATGATAGGGATGTTTTGTTAAAAAGATACAAACATGGATTCTGGGGGGGAGCAGTGGGTTTGTATCAACAGAATCTTTTCATTTGTGGTAGCCTTGCACATCATGCTTCCGGAGAGCAAATAAAACAAATTGCTTATGAAGCAAATGTTGAAATTGTTGAACTATTCGACGGACAGATTGAAGATATTGGAGGAATAAGGTTTGTTGAGAATACTATATAAATTTACCCATAAACAATCATTTATTTCTGAACACTCAATAAAAAATATTCGCCACAGATTCTCAGAATAGATTGTATATTTCTTTCAGCAAATAATCAGAGAATCTGTGGCTTTTAAATTTTAAAATTACCAGAAGCTATGATTCCATAAAAAGATTAACGATTTCAGAATACATCCGCATTCTAAAATCGTTAATCGAAATTCTTAAGAAGGTTTAATGCAATCTTATTTTGCAATCATAGCTGCAAGCGCAATTGAGTAAAGTTTTGTCAGCTCACTATCGCCTCTTGAAGTTAGCACAGCAGGCACTTTTGCACCAAATACCACTGCTCCCAATTCGGCTTTACATAGCTTTGTGCAGGTTTTGAAAAATACGTTGCCCGATTCGATATTAGGGAATAAAATGGCATCAGCATCGCCACCAACGGGGCTATTCAGCTTTTTAATTTCGCAACTTTCTTTGTCGATGGCAACATCCATTGCAAGAGGACCGTCAATAATGGCACCTTTAATTTGTCCACGATCGGCCATTTTTGAAAGGATAGCCGCATCAATACAAGCTTGCATACCGGTCGACATTTGTTCGGTGGCAGCAAGAAGTGCTATTTTGGGGAGTTCAATACCCAGGGCTTTGGTGGTGCGGATAAGATAGTTAATCATTACCGCTTTTTGTTTCAGGTCGGGAAGAGGAATGATTGCCACGTCGGCAACGGTGATGAGTTTGTGATAAGTAGGAACTTCAACAACGGTTACATGACTCAACACAGCATTAGGACTTTCCATGATGCCTTTTTCCTTATTCAAAATGGCTCTCATATATTTATCGGTACTCACAAGTCCCTTCATTAAAATGTTTCCTTCGCCTGCATTGATGAGGGCAACGGCTTTTTCAGTAGCTTTCACTTCGTCGGCTTCCTGAACAATGCGAAATTTGCCGGCATCAATTTGAAGCTCTTCGCACACCTTGCGAATGGTGGCTTCGTCTCCAACCAGTGTGGCATCAATCAATCCTTTATCAACTGCAGCGTTCACCGCACCTATGGTGTGCGAATCGTTAGCATAAGCGGCTACTAATCTTTTTTTCTCTTTGCTTTTTAGCACTTCAAACATTTGTGCTAGTTTGGTAATTGGCATGTTTATATGTATTATGTTTTTAGATAAAAATTTTGCGGCGAAAGTAGAAAATTTATTCTGAATAATGATGATTAATTACATCAAAAATCAGAAATCGCTGTGCAATGTTTTTATTGGTTCTTCGTCATATCAAATACTTGATGATCTGAGGGGGCAAACTTTATTACTTTAGTAAAGCAACTACAACGACTTACTCTGTTTTATTAGTTTATTCTCATTGCTGATAAAGTAATAAAGTCAATTGATTTTAAAAGTAACGATAAGATAATTGCAAATTATCTTGTGTTCAAAGCCGAATTGCAAATTCGACTTAGCTGCATTACATTTTTATATATATGCTTCTGAGCGGGGACTTGCAATTTGGGTAAGTTTGAAATAATAAAACCAAAATTGATAAAGCATCACATTAAACTACATATAATCAAAATATTACGAAACATATAATATCTATTTCCAGCCCAAAAACACGAATTCACGTTAAAGAATCATATGATTTTATTACGCGAACAACAATTCTGCATAAAGAATCATATGATTCTTCTCCGTGCACTACTATTCTTCATAAAGAATCATATGATTTTTGTCCGTGCATACCTATTCTTCATAAAGAATCAT
>JBAWXL010000139.1:0-12106 GCA_037144095.1 Bacteroidota bacterium | reverse complement strand
TAACTCCCCACAGCAAAACCATCCCCATAAATCTGACCATCATCATTCGCATTAAGGGTCCTACTGACCGAAGGAACCGTCAAACATAAGCCCGGCATCAGCAAATTAGTATCCTTATTAATAGGAGTAATCAACACACTACCCGTCGTGGGTGGATTCAAAGCATTTTTAACCATCACAACATCAAATTTCGTAATCGTTCCTTCTTCCGTAACCAAATTTTCCTCCTCAACACTAGCATACCCCTGATATTCCAACGTAATATTCCACAATGAATTAGGAAGACCTAAAAAACGAACCGTACCATTTTTCGTACTCTTCTTAACATGAGTTTCCGCCCCATTGGTCAATGTACAAATAACATCCTTCATCTTAAAATCACCCACCGAATCCCGCATCGACACTATCATCGAAATATGACGAATCCCTTCTGGTCTACCCACCTTACAAATCAATTCAAAATCCGAATAATAAGCAGGGAAAAATTGCTCAACAAATTTACCCAAATTCTTTTTGTCCACATCCAGCAAATCCAAACAAGGATCAATAGCATCAGTCCCCGACGATTTTTTATGTTCGCTCGCCTGTTCAGGAACCTCTTTATAGTTTTCTAAATTCGAAATTGCTAACAACATCGCGTCAAAATCCTCAGGTTCCAAAATTGTAAGAATCCCCTCATGGTCTTTCATCACATTATACTGCTCTTTTGATAAAGTGATAGCATCTTCGTAATCCTCATCCGAAATATAGCTTTCCGATTTGTCCAACAATTGTGTTAGCTCAAAGTTTTCAAGTGTAAATGCTTGAAGATATGCCTTCGACGAGCAATTATAAATCACTGTGCTCAAAGCTTCCTTCATCTGTCCTTTTGTAGCATACATCACTGTGGTGTCCTTAGCCTGGTCCAAAATAGCCTTCCTAAGTGCAGTCATATGTTGATTAAATATCGCTTTCAAAAGCAAGTAAATGGGAATCAGCATAAATTCAGTGTTTTTCTGTAGTAAGAATAAAGCGATCCTGTCAAATACACTCTTCCTGTTTTTCTGTTTTTTATTCATTTCGTATTAACTAATTATTTATATATTATGGTCTATCATAAATCTTTATATCCTAATTATCAACTAATAAACTTCATTTTATTCTTCAAATAGCAAAATATCGTGTCGATGACGTAAATATCTTGTCCGATGTCACAAAGTGGCCGTCCGATGACGTAAATATCTTGTCCGATGTCACTAAGTGGCCGTCCGATGCTACTAATATCTTGTCCGATGTCATTAAGTGACCATCCGATGCTGTAAATATCTCGTCCGATGCCACAAAGCTGCCGTCCGATGCTACAAATATCTCGTCCGATATCACAAAGCTGTCGTCCGATGTCACAAAGTTGTTGTCCGATGCTACAAATATTCCGTCCGATGTCACAAATAGCCCATCCGATGACTTTTGCCCTAAAATCATACCCATTTCTTCCAAAATGATGATTGTTCGAAACCCGTTTCGACCACTTTCCGAATTCGTCAAATCATCATCCCTTATTGCTGAAAAAGATATATTATGAATAGCCTGTGTAAATGTCCGGGTCTGAAAGGCAAACATCCCAATAGAAGGGATAGTTTTTTTAGATAAACGAGAATGACAACTAACTGAATGAGTAAAATAGAAAGTCCAATCACCATAAGGTAACTTCATCTTATTGGATTGGACAAGCTTATTCATAGTCGAATTAAAGTGGTCGATTGTTTTCTTATTGCAAAATTAATATTATTTTTCAATATTCAAAGAATTCATCAAATTTTTTGAAATCCTATTTTTAATGAGAAATGAATTACTGAATAAAAATGGATTTTAAATACAGAGATCGATGCATAGAATATTTTCCTATATATGTTTCTAAAAGTGAAATTTAAGCAAATTGACTGAAGATTATATAATAATCGACATAAAGATTAAAAGGTAATGAATTTGGGCTAATAATAGATAAATACAGTTGAAACTATTTGTCTGAATTAATTAGTAAATATCCCTTAATATTATAAATATCAATAATATAAAAAATATTCACCAGATTGTAATTCATTTAAGGTGTTATTCAAAGCACAATATTGTAGAGCTAACTGTTGTTTAATCAATCAGGCCTGAAATATTTAACATTGCATTACACATTATATTTATCTAAATTGATTGTTATATTATAAACAATGTGTAAATTTGAAGCCTAATACAAAAAGCCATGAAAAAACAAATTATTTTTCTAATTGTCATTTGCATTGTATTGCTCAATGCAAGCCCATCAAAATCGCAAAACACCTTCACGGAACAAACCGCAATTTCATTACCCGGAGTACAAAGCAGCAGCCTTGCCTGGGGCGATTATAATAACGACGGCTTTCTGGATATTCTGATCTGCGGCAGCCTTAACGGTAGCTCCAGTTGTACTTCAAAGATTTTTAAAAACAATGGCGATAATACTTTCACAGAGCAGACAGGCATTGCTATTACAGGAGTTTATTCCGGTTATGTTGCCTGGGGTGATTATAATAATGACGGATATTTAGATTTTATAATTTCAGGCTATACAAGTACAGCCTTAAATATTACGAAAATCTATAAAAACAATGGAAACAATACCTTTACGGAGCAAACAGGAATTTCGATAACCGGTGTTAGGAATAGTTCTATTGCATGGGGTGATTATAATAATGATGGTTGGTTAGATATTTTATTAACCGGCTATAATGGAACCGGTGATGTTTCGAAAATATTTAAAAACAATGGAAATGGCACTTTTACAGAACAAACAGGAATCGTGCTCACAGGAGTTGAACAAGGGAGTGTGGCTTGGGGCGATTATAACAATGATGGTTTGTTGGATATTTTATTAATCGGTTATGTGGCTGAGAGGAATTTCATTTCGAAAATCTATAAAAATAATGGCGATAATACATTTAGTTTACAAACAGGCATTTCATTTACGGGTGTGGTTAATGGCTCGGCAGTGTGGGGCGATTATAATAACGATGGATGGTTAGATGTTTTATTAACAGGGAATACAGCATACGAATATATTACAAAAGTCTATAAAAACAATGGAAATAATACATTTACTGAACAAACCGGAATTAGTTTAACCGGTGCAAAATGGGGGTCAATCGCTTGGGGTGATTATAACAACGATGGATGGTTAGATATTTTAGTAAGTGGCTATACAGGTCCTACTTATATAACAAAACTATATAAAAACAACGCTAATAATACCTTTACGGAACAAACCGGCTTAACTTTGCCTAATGTTATTTATAGTTCCGTTGGCTGGGCAGATTATGATAACGATGGCGCACTTGATATTCTTATAAGCGGATATACAGGCTCTGCAATTGTTTCGAAGATCTTTAAAAATTCTAATACAGTCACCAACACTGCCCCCTTAGCTCCAACGAATCTTCAATCGTCTGCCATTGGAAATAATATAACCTTTAAATGGGACAAAGCTACTGATGGCCAAACTCCACAAAACGGATTAAACTATAATCTTTATTTGTATGAAGCCAATCAAACTAATTATTTAAAAAGTCCTCAATCAGATACTAATAATGGATTTCGTAGGATAGCAAGCATTGGAAATATTCAGTATAACACAAATGGCTATTCCCTTAATGGGGTAATTCAGGCAAATAAAAACTACAGATGGAGTGTCCAATCAATTGATGCAGGTTTTAAAGGAAGTAATTTTGCATCGTATAAAACTTATCCTGAAGTAATAGTGATCGCACAACCTGTAAACGATACGGTTTGTGCGAATAATGATGCTTTCTTTACATTTAATCTTGCAGGTAATGTTTCAAGTTATCATTGGTATTTTAATGGAAATGAAATACCCGGAACGAATAGTTATACCCTAAATATTCCAAATGCCACAACATCAAATGTTGGCAATTATTATTGTAAAGCCTATTTTGGAACAGATTCGGTTACAAGTAATACGGTTTCAGTAATAATAGCTTCTTTGCCTGTGCCTGCTACAACAATAAGTGGTATGAGTACGGTTTGTCAGGGAGTTAACAATATAGCTTATACGGTACCCAATATTACAAATGCAAGCACTTACATTTGGACATTAGCTGATGGCACCTCAATTACGAGTGTAACCAATTCAATAATGGTGAATTATAGCAATACTGCCGTTTCAGGAAACATTACTGTAAAAGGACATAGTCAGTGTGGAGATGGTGATATTTCAACTTTAGCCGTCACCGTAAATGCAATGCCGGCAACACCTATTGTTGGCAACATCACACAACCTAACTGTACCAATGCAACAGGGAATATAGAATTATCCGGATTGCCTGCCTCCGGCATGTGGAATCTAACCCCATCGAATATTTCCGGAGTTGGAACGTCTACCTCAATAATTGGATTTCTTGCCGGAACTTATAATTTTAAAGTAGTTAATAATTTAGGGTGTAGCTCGTTAGCCACTTCAAATGTTGTGTTAAATGCACAACCTGTCACTCCAACTGCCCCTATTGTTTCTATTATAAGCCAACCTAATTGCGCTTCAGCAACAGGAAGTATTTTAGTAAATGGCTTACCATCAAGCGGTACATGGACATTAAATCCGGGCTCAATAAGTGGAACCGGAAGCAGTTTAACTATTAATGGAGTTCAAGCAGGTAATTATTCATACACAGTTACAAACGAATCGGGATGCTTATCAGCAATATCTAACAGCGTCAGTATTATTGCGGGACCTACACTTTCAAACACTCCAATTATCGGGAATATAATCCAAACCAGTTGCACTGCAACCACAGGAAGCATCGCATTAAATGGTTTGCCTGCAAATGGAACCTGGATATTAAATCCGGGTAATATTTCCGGATCAGGAACAAGCACAATTGTTTCGGGTCTTGCGCCCGGAAATTATGCATTCACTGTGACCAATGCATCGGGATGCACTTCGCAACCCACTGCAAGCACACAAATAGTTTTTTCACCTACATTTTTTCTTAATGTAGGGGCAAGCAGCAACTCTATATGCAAGGGTGCTTCGGTTAATTTATCTACTGTTGTTACGAATGACACTTTGTTAAAACCTGATGGAGCAGGAGGTTTCGAGTTGGGAACTACACTTGCTGCTAACGGATGGTCCACTGCGAATTCATCTTTAAATTTATGGTATACCAGTAATGCTGCACCTGCATATTCAGGTTCACGGGGGGCACATATCACAACAAATAATAATAATTATAATTATTCTACTTCACTTATTTTGGGTCAATCAAGAACGTCATATCTATATAGAGATGTAATTATTCCCTCGGGCTCAACTAATTTAAGTTTAGATTTTTATTGGAAAGGAAAAGGAGAAAATGGTTTTGACAGACTATTAGTATTCACAGCTCCCACTTCTGTAATTCCGGTAGCAAATAATCCAATGTCACCATCAACAAACATTATCGGGGCAACCCTTATTTGGACCCAACCCAATTATACTCAAACCGATTATACTCTTGCAACCGTAGCGCTGTCGAATTCTTTGGCAGGTACAACCGTCAGGTTAATGTTTGTGTGGCAAGATAATGCAAGCAATGCTTACCCTCCACCGGCAGCAATTGACAATATTTCAATTATTTCAAGGCCCGATAATAATATTAATTACTCATGGACATCAATCCCTGCAGGATTTAGTTCAAACCTACAGAACCCTGTCGGCGTCGTTCCAAACGAAAGCACACAATATATAGCTACTGCTTCTTTTGGCAATTGCATTCTAACTAATAGCACCTCAGTTGTCGTTAATAACTTTGCTCCCACCGGCAATGAATCACAATCGTTTTGTTATGGCACAACTGTCTCCGGATTAGTAGTTAGCGGTTCAGGAATTAAATGGTATGATGCCGCAACCGGAGGTAATTTATTATCCACCTCTGATGTTCTTATTGATGGGAATTCATACTATGCAAGCCAAACTGTGAATGGTTGTGAAAGCGAAAACAGATTGAAAGTTGTGGCTACCGTTATCAACCCTCCTACTCCAGTGGGAAATGCAATACAATCATTTAATAATGCAGCAACTGTGGCTGACTTGGTGGCAACCGGCAGTGGAATTAAATGGTATGATGTTGCCACTGGTGGCAATATGCTTTTAATAAGCAATTCCTTAATTAATGGAAACACCTATTATGCCAGTCAAAATATTGGAACCTGTGTAAGTCAAAACAGATTAGCCGTATATGTTACTATTAATACAATGGCACCTGTTGTGCAAACCAATTCACCGAATATAAACAATACAGTTATTACGTTTAATGGAAATGTACTCAATAACGGTGGAGATTTATATGTAGCCCGCGGATTTGTTTATGCCCTTCATAACAATCCGAGTCTTAATGATCCACAAAGCACCACAGTGAATTCAGGAACCGGATCAGGAACATTTTCTTCTATAGTTAGTTTAACAACTAATACAATTTATTATGTCAGAGCTTGGGCTACAAATGGAATAGGTACTTCTTATGGTGATATTTTAGCAGTTAAAACCGGAAACTGGCCTTGGTTTACTGTTGAGCTAAGAAATGACGTACAAGTATCTCCAACAGAATATCAATTTGATATTTATGCTATTCACACTGGAAACTATTCAACTCCTCTTAATTTCGAAATGTCAGGCTATCAAATAGGTATTTATGTAAATGATTCAATCTGCAATGGAGGAAGTTTTACTGATTCCCTAGTTTTAGGCTCAAATTCAGAACTGAGTGCATCTCAAAAGTTAATTACCCTTGGCATATCTGCTTCAACGCCCAATAAATGTTTGAAGATAACGGGTCAATCAGCTGCTAATGGGCAAGGTACCATTATTTCTAAAACAACCGGAACAAAATTAATGAGAATCAGACTTATTAATAGTGTTCCTTTTGCACAAGCAAAACCCAATTTATCTTTTACAGCAATAAACGCTACCGGATATAACTATCCTACAAAAGTAAATGCTCGTATCGCTACAAATTCCACAAATATCTCTGCAAATGGAATCTTTTTGTGCAATGGTTTAAATAATTTTATGTTTAATGTAACAGTATATAATCTGACTGGTGGTGGTTTATATTGTTTGGGAGGTTCCCCTGTGCTTATTAGTCTTGACGGCTCACAAACCGGTGTCAACTACCAATTAAAGAAAAATGGGCTAAACTTCGGGGCTATGGTTGCCGGTACAGGCGGTGCACTCACATGGAGTGTTTCTGAAGTAGGCACTTATACCTGCGTTACAGGAGCTACCAATATGAATGGGAGTGCAATAGTAAGCGAAACAGCTCCTCCTATAGGAGAGGCATCCCAGGTGTTTTGCAATTCTGGAACAATAAATGATTTAATTGCTAACGGTACTGATATTTCATGGTATAATAACGCAAGTGGTGGAAATCCACTTTTACCAACGGATGCCTTAACAAATGGACATTCTTATTATGCAACACAAAAAAACAATGGTTGTGAAAGTATTAGTAGATTAGGTGTCTTAGTTACGTTTAATATTAATCCAACCGCAGTTCCAACAGGAGAAACTATTCAATCAAAATGCAATCTTTCTACAATAGCCGATTTGGTCGTAACAGGGACAGCTATTAAATGGTATGATGCCGTTTCAGGTGGAAATTTGATATCCCCATCCAATATATTAATTAATGGATATACATATTATGCCAGCCAAACAAACTTAGCTTGTGAAAGTCAAAGCAGACTAGGAGTTCATGTAAATATTAGTAATAATCAAACAATTAATCTTCATCTATTTTTAGAAGGATTATATGATGGTTCTGTAGGAAACAGAATGTTTGAGAAACAAGATTTTGAATTGGGTTCCGGTTTGACTTATGCTAAATACGGACAAGGTATTGCCGATAAAATTGATGTAGAATTGCATCAGGAAAGAAATCCCTTCTCAACTGTTTTGGCACAGAATAATGTGAATTTATCAACCACAGGGGTAGCAACTTTTAATACCGGTTGTGAGAATATTGGAACTTATTATATCGCAGTTAAAAATGCCAATCATATACAAACATGGTCAGCTTATCCAATCCCATTTAGCAACACCACTATTGATTATAATTTTACATTAAATGCATCTAATGCCTATCAAACTCCTTGGGGCAATGACCCACAAGTGCAAGTTGCAACAGGATTATATGCCTTCTTTCTTGGCGATTTAGACCAAAATCAAGGAGTAGATTTTGATGACTTTAATCTCTTTGAGCCATTTCTAAATGAAGGTGTCTTTGGATTTACAATAGCCGATTTCAATGGCAATGCATTGGTTGATTTCGATGATTTTAACCTATTTGAGCCTAGGCTTAATGAAGGTCCATTTTCACAATATCCGGGGATGATGAAGTAGAAGAAATCACCTAAAGTACTTGAATTTTTAACCCAACTAAAACCCGGTAGTCCTCCTAACTATTTGGTTTTAGTTGAATAATATAAGACTTACTTGAAAGAGTTGGGTTTACTTCATTGCACAATAAGATAATTATTGATTGGGTGAAGGGTGCATGGGAAGGCGTGAATGTATATGCCAGCAATGATAATATCGCTTTCGAAAAACTTGACAAAGACAATCGTTCGCCTTTTGAAGACAAACGACTCAACAAAATTGCTCATGCTCCCGAAAAACGATATTATAAGCTTTGCTATTTCGACACTAATGGTGACGAAATTGGTCTGATGAGCTTAGTAACCAAGGTAATTACCGATATTTATGCGGTTTAACCTGACGAAGCTAAATTGAAAGCGACCCTATGTGAAGGGTCGCTTTTTTTTACACTAAAAACAAAGTTCGTTGCGACAATTGGGGAATATTATCAAGTAAAAGTTAATGCTTATCCGGCATAAATATTTGCTATCATAATTATATTTTGTTTATTAACTCTAAATTTTCTTACTTTTGCCCGAAGAACTTCTTCTGAGGGTTCGATTTTAGATTAAAAACGGTTGATATAAATCAAAGCAAATCATAATAATGGTTAAAAAGGTAGTTGCAATAATGTTTTTTTTGATGCTGGAGCAGGCTCTTTTTGCAGGTTGGGTGATTATTCAAAAAAACACAGACCCTAAAGGTGTAGTGATAAATGAAACCATTTATTTGCAGAAAAACATTTTAAAGCAGGTTAGTAAAAACATCACGATAATATTTGATGTTAACCTACAGAAGATAACCTTAATTTCAGATGAAAAGAAGGTATTCTTCACAGGAACCACTAAGGATTTCAAGGCTGAAGTGATTAAAATTGCGAATGTTAAGTTTCAGGAGATGATTAAAAATGCTTCGGCTGACAAGAAAGCAAGCTATGAAGCTGCTTTTAAGGAACAAATGAAAGCGTATGATAGTCCTTCAAATGATAAGAATGCAAGTAAAGTAGTGGTAAAACTTACAAAGGAAGTCATTAGTGTTTTAAGTTTTAAAGCGTCGAAATATCAGGTGTTTGTGAATGATAAATTAAAGATGGACATCTGGCTTTCAGATAAATTCATTACGAATGTTGAGTTTGATGTGGGTAAGTTTTTGAAATTATCAGGCGATCTGAATTTGCTTACTAAGAATAAATATAAAGCTTCGGAAGAATATATTAAAATGATGAAGAAGGGATATGCATTGAAAACTATTGAATATGCTTCAAAAGGAAACACCGAGATTCAGGTGGTTTCTTCGGTTCAAAAAAACTTAAATGCTGCTGATTTAGGAATTCCTGCTGGGTATAAAAAAGCTGCTTTAGGCGAAATATTAAATGAACAATTGAAGTTTTAGAAGTAATAGAAATTATATAAAATCTCAAACCAATAAAAATATTTTTAACTTTGCATACTTTTTTTGCCGATAATCAAATTAAAATACGTATAAATTATTTGAATGGTTCAAAATTATCCTTGAGGATTAAATTAAATTAAGACTTATGAATTTATTACATAAACGCTACGCAAACTATAAAGAACCCCAAAAAGTTAAAGCATCCGGGATGTATCCATTTTTCAGACCCATTGAGTCTGAACAATCTACAGAGGTGCAAATAAACGGGAAAAAAGTTCTGATGTTTGGGTCGAACAGCTATTTAGGATTAACAAATCATCCTGAAATTAAAGAAGCTGCCAAAAAAGCTATTGATAAATATGGTACAGGATGTGCCGGCTCCCCTTTCTTAAATGGAACACTTGATTTACATCTCGAATTAGAACATAACTTAGCAGAATTTGTCGGGAAAGATGGTGCTATTGTTTACAGCACTGGCTTTCAGTCGAACTTAGGCGTAATTCCTACTATTACAAACAGAAATGATTATATCATTTTAGATAATCAAGATCACGCATCCATTATTGAAGGTAGCAGATTGTCATTTGCTAAGGTATTGAAGTTTGAGCATAACAATATGGATTCACTTGAAAAAGTACTTCAAAAATGCAGACCGGGGCACTTTAAACTCATAGTTGTTGATGGCGTATTTAGTATGGAAGGGGATATAATCAAACTGCCTGAAGTCATCAAACTAGCCGAAAAATATGAAGCTACTGTGATGGTTGATGAAGCTCATTCACTTGGAGTGATTGGCAAAGGAGGTAATGGAACCGGCCCACATTTTGATTTGGCTGATAAAGTGGATATTGTGATGGGAACTTTTAGTAAATCACTCGCATCTATTGGAGGTTTTATTGCCAGCGATGCAAATACGATTAATTATTTACGACATACTTCACGCTCATTGATATTTAGTGCCAGTATCACTCCTGCATCCACTGCCAGTGTGTTAGCTGCACTAAAAATTATTAAACGCGAACCTGAAAGAATTGAAAAATTATGGGCTAATACCAATTATTCCATGAAGAAATTACAAGAGGCAGGATTTGATACCGGGCACTCTGAATCACCTATTATTCCTATCTTTGTTAGGGATTTGACAAAAACATTTAAAATTACCCAATTATTGTTTGAAGACGGGGTTTTTGTTAATCCTGTAATTTCTCCGGCAGTAGCGAATGATTCAACTTTAATTCGCTTCTCATTAATGGCTACTCATGAATTTGATCAGATTGATATTGCCATTGAGAAAATAGCAAAACATGCCCGAAGTATTGGGATTATAGATTAACATCAAACATTTTACTGATGCAGATTGAAATTAAAGAATTATTTGGCAGAAGAGAATTAAAGAAATATGTAGATTTTCTACACGATTTATATAGAGGGAATCCATATTGGTGTCCGCCCTTACGATCAGATGAACTCAATACGATAGATCCTAAGAAAAACCCGGCTTACGAATATTGTGAAGCAAGATTTTGGATTGCAATAAAAGACGGAAAAGTTGTTGGAAGAATTGCATCCATCATCAATAGTAAAGCAAATGAAACCTGGAACGAAAAAAACATTCGTTTTGGTTGGTTTGATTTTATAGATGATCCTGAAGTATCTGCGTTATTAATGCAGCAAGTTCAGAATTGGGCAGCCGAAAAAGGTTTGACTGCAATTCATGGTCCGCTTGGTTTTACTGATATGGATAATGAAGGAATGCTGGTGAAAGGATTTGAAGAAATGTCTACTTTATCTGCAATCTATAATCATGAATATTACATGCATCACATGGAACGCATGGGGTTTGTTAAGGATGTTGATTGGGTGATGAATATAATTGATGTACCAACAGAAGTTCCTGAAAAACTTCAGAAATTTGCCGATTTGATTGCTCAAAAATATGAGTTGAGGGTGTTTGTTGCTGACAAACCTAAACAACTATTGCCATATGCAATGGATATGTTCAGAGCGCTGAATGTGGCATTTAAAGATTTATATGGTTTTGTTCCTCTCAATGAAGAACAAATGAAGATGTATATCAAACAATATTTTGGATTTATAAAAACAGAATATGTTTGCTTTGTTTTAGATAAAAATGACAAAGTGGTTGGTTTTGGTATTAATTTGCCATCTTTAACCAGAGCAATGCAAAAGAATGATGGCAAGCTTTTCCCTTTTGGATTCATTCACGTATTGAAAGCTATGAAGAATAATGATACCATTGATATGTATTTTATTGGTATCCGTCCCGATTTTCAAAATAAA
>JBAWXL010000138.1:0-12127 GCA_037144095.1 Bacteroidota bacterium | reverse complement strand
TAACACGAAAAATAAAATCAAAACTCAAACTGTTATTACCTTAATACATGCGAATTATAATAATACTATGCCAATGATTAATCGGTCGGGATTAACACCAGGTGCAACAATATATATACGTTTTTGGAAAAACTATTCCACTTCTGGTGGTTTATTTGATTTATGTGTTTATGATCCTCCTCCTCCTATAAATGACGATTGCTCTGCTGCAATTTCTATTCCTGTTGATACAATTTGTACTTATTCTACTTACACAACTATTGGGGCAACAGCTTCACCTGGTACAACATGGTGTGGAAGTTATACAGGTGGTGATGTATGGTTTAAAGTAGTGGTGCCTGCATCGGGACGCTTGATTTTTGATTCGCAAGACTATACTGTTGTTAATGCAGGTATGGAAATTTATTCAGGTAGTTGTGGTGCATTGACTTATATTGCATGTGATGCAAGTAGTAGTGTGAATAATCCGGGTATGCCAATGATTTATAAAACCGGATTAACTCCAGGTTCGACAATTTATATACGATTTTGGAAAAGTAACAGTGTCATTGGTGGAGCATTCGCTTTATGTGTTTATGAACCTCCGTTATTGATAAATGATGAGTGTTCGGGAGCGATTACTATAATACCTGATACGGTTTGTTCATATACATTATATTCAAATTTATTTGAAACAGCTTCAGCAGGTGTTCCTCCCCCGGGATGTGCAAATTATATTGGAGGGGATGTTTGGTTTAAGACGATAGTACCTGCATCAGGTCATTTGATATTTGACACTCAAAACGGAAGTATAACCGATGGAGGAATGGCTATTTATTCAGGAAACTGTGGTTCGTTGATTCTTATTGCATGTGACGATAATAGTAGTAATAATGTATTAATGCCTAAGATAAATCAATCAGGTTTAACACCTGGTTCAACAATTTATATACGCTTATGGAAAAATAATAATATTGTAGGAGGAACTTTTAGTTTATGCGTTTATTACCCACCTATTCCTATTAATGATGAGTGTTCTGCTGCTATTCCTATTCCAGTTGATACAATTTGCTCTTATTCAACTTATTCAAATTTAGGTGCGACTTCTTCAATTGGGGTTCCAGCCCCAGGATGTGCAAATTACATTGGTGGGGATGTATGGTTTAGTGTTGTCGTTCCAGCTTCGGGACATTTAGCTTTTGATTCGTATAGTTTGGGAATAGGGAATGCCGGAATGGCGATTTATTCGGGAAATTGTGGTTCGTTAACTTTAATTATGTGCGATGATAATAGCAGCATTAATTATTTAATGCCAATGATAAATCAATCAGGATTAAATCCTGGGTCAACTATTTTTATACGCTTTTGGCAAAATAATTCTGTTGCTGGTGGATTGTTTAAATTATGTGTTTTTGAACCGCATGGACCAATTAATGATGATTGTTTTGGTGCAATAGCAATTGTTGCTGATACAATATGCTCTTATACGACTTATTCCACTACGGGTGCAACTGCTACGTCAGGGGTTCCCCCACCCGGATGTGCAAGTTATATTGGTGGAGATGTTTGGTTTAGCGTTGTAGTGCCTTCTTCAGGTCATTTAATTTTTGATACACAAAGCCTAGTTTTAGGGAATAATGGAGGAATGGCAATTTATTCAGGTAGCTGTGGTTCGTTAACTTTAATAGCATGTGATGATAATAGTAGCTATTCTTCACAATTAATGCCTCTAATAAATAAATATGGTTTGACTCCTGGTTCAATAATTTATATTAGATTTTGGGGAAATAACACTCTTAATGGAATTTCATTTGGTTTATGTGTATTTAGCCCTCCTATTCCGATAAATGACGAATGTTCAGGTGCTATTGCTTTATCAGAAGATACATTATGTAACTATGTTACTTATACTAATATGGGTGCAACAGCATCGGCAGGTATTCCGGCACCGGGATGTGCTAGTTATATTGGGGGAGATGTTTGGTTTAGTGCTGTTGTACCTCCATCAGGGACTCTGATTATCCATTCCCAAAATGAAGGAATTGGTAATGGGGGTATGGCAATTTATTCTGGTAATTGCAATTCTTTAACATTGATTGAATGTAATGATAATTATGGCTCAAATCTCGTTCCAGGGTATTTTATGCCTGTAATTTACCATACGGGATTAGTTCCCGGCTCAACAATATATATACGTTTTTGGCAAAATAATAATTTGCTAGGAGGAAAATTCGGTTTATGTGTTTATTATCCACCTCCAACACCTGTACAAGCACCCTGTACGAATTTGGGATTCGAAAATGGATTTTCCGGCTGGTATGGAACTACAGGAAATTCAGTAGCAGGTATAACAAATGCACCCATACCAGAATATGAGCCTTTGGTTTTTAATAATACATTGGATCCAAATTTAACATTAATGACAGGAGGAACTGATCCTTATGGAGGTTTTCCTGTAGTTCATGAAGGTTCAATGTCTCTTAAGATAGGAAATTCAGCAACAGACCAAACCTATAACGCTGCATCAATTGAACAAACTTTTTTAGTAACTAATGCAAATACAAATTTTACATATTATTATGCCGTTGTTCTTCAAACAGGGGGTCATGCATTTAATATTCAACCATTTTTTCAAATTGAATTATTTAATCCCAATGGATACTTAATACCGTGTGGGATTTATTCTGTT
This sequence comes from Bacteroidota bacterium, assembly GCA_037144095.1. Classification (GTDB taxonomy): domain Bacteria; phylum Bacteroidota; class Bacteroidia; order Bacteroidales; family CAIXTV01; genus CAIXTV01. The sequence goes on along the minus strand of JBAWXL010000138.1, from coordinate 9,459 downwards.
GCATTGCCAAATGTTGATTTTATCCAATCTGCTTCTCCAAGTATTTATTATAAGCCATGGACTCCAATTAGCGTAAATTTATCAGCTTATCTTGGGCAAAATGTTAAAATTAGATTTACCTCATCAGATTGTGTTCCGGGTGCACATTTTGGTTATGCTTATATTGATTGTTCATGCCAGCCTTATCAACTAATATCTCCTGGTAATATCTGTCAAGGAGAATCGGCAACTCTTTCAGCACCTGTAGGTGCGCTAAGTTATTTTTGGGCTCCTGGGGGAGATACTACATCAACAATTACTGTTAATCCATCTACGACTACTAATTATTCATGTTTAATTGCAAGTCAGGGAAACACCCCATGTTATTATACATTGACAAGCCAAGTAATAGTTTATCCTGCGCCTCCTGTTGTTGCAGGCAGCAATAGTCCGGTTTGTTCAGGTCAGCCTCTTTATTTAACTTCAAATTCTCCAACAGCTAATAGTTTAAGCTGGTCTGGTTCAAATGGATTTATTAGCTTAGATCCAAATCCAATTATTACTTCTTCTTCTCCTGCTGATAATGGAGTTTATACAGTTACGGCTAATTATTTAAATGGATGTACACGCTCTGATAATATTTCTATTAGTGTTCAACAACCATCAAATATTTTACAAGTTCCTGTAATTTGTCAAGGCGAATCATTTTCAGTAGGATTACATAATTATAATTTAAGCGGAATTTATTTTGACACACTAACAACATCAATAGGTTGTGATAGTATTTTAATAACCTATCTAACTGTTGACACAATACATTATATAAATTTTAATCCTAATATTTGTCAGGGAGAAGTATTTTCAGTGGGATTACATAACTATATTTCAAGTGGGATATATTTAGATACACTTAATTCACTTTATGGATGTGATAGTATTATTACCACTCATTTGATCGTAAATCCTTCTTTTCAAGCTAATTTAAATCCTACAATTTGCCAAGGACAGTCATTTATGGTAGGAATCCATAATTATAGTCAAACAGGAATATATTATGATACTTTATCAACCCATCTTGGTTGTGATAGTATATTCATAACAAATTTAATTGTTGGAGCAATACAACAAGACACCATTAATCCAATAATTTGTCAGGGAGAAACATTTACAATGGGTACGCATAATTATTCTATCCCAGGTACTTATCATGATACATTATCTTCAATTTTTGGTTGTGATAGTATTATTACTATCCTATTGACCGTACAGCCAAAACAACAAGTTACTTTAAATCCCAATATATGCATAGGCGATACATTTTATGTTGGAATTCATTATTACACAACTACAGGTTCTTATACTGATACCATTGTTACTGCACTTGGATGCGATAGTATTGTTCTAACCAATTTAGTAGTTAGTCCTTTTCCTTCGGCACCAGTGATTACTCAAGTAGGGAATGTGTTAAGTTCTAATGCACCTGCGGGTAATCAATGGTATAATCAATTTGGGATTATTGTTGGGGCTACTAATCAAACCTATACTGCAACGGTAGATGGGGATTATTATGATATTGTTACTTTAAATGGATGCGTTTCGGATACTTCTAATATTAGACATGTTATGATTTTTATTATTCATGTTGTGAATACTGGTATTGAAGAAAATGAAAATATAGATGGAATTAATATTTATCCTAATCCCGTTTTGGATGAATTAATTATTGAAGCTAAAGGAAATAAAAAGAAAATTGAATTTGAGATAATGAATTCGATTGGTCAAATTGTTTTTAAGGGTAGTTTTGTTGAGAGAACTGTAGTTCAAACTAAGAATTTTGCTCAGGGGATGTATATGATTAAATTGGGGACTGGGGAGAGGTTTGAGTTTAGGAAGTTGGTGAAGGAATAATTGAGATGGGCACCTCGACCCCTCGACTCCTCGACCCTTCGACTTCGCTCAGGGACCGCGCCGCTCGGGGACCGCTCCGCTTGGGGACCGCGAGGGGGAATGGGGCTAAAGCCGCTTGATTGGGTTGAATTTAATCCATTGGTTGAAACCGAGCGGCAATGAAAATTGCTATTCTCTTGTAAACACAGAATAATCAGTGCTTCATTTCGTGAAAACAAAAAATATTAACAGAAAGTGTAGACTGAATTGTCGCTTAAAGAAAGTCGGAAAAGACTATTTAGCTGATGCTGTTGAGCTGTCTTTTTTAGTAGTGGCTGTATCAGCTGCCAATAAGTCGTTGGCATTGATGATGGCTTTGTTTCGTTCGATCTCCATTAATGAATCATCCACACGTTTCAGGCGGGCTTCTTCTTCTTTTGAAGGTCCACATGATGCCATGATGATGAAGAGAAGGGGAAGAAGGTACTTTTTCATACTGCTATTCGGCTAATATCAGAATTTTATTTTTCAATACTTCTACCACGCCACTTTTTACATCGAAATACACAGTGTTTTTATTCGATTCTGTGACTTTCACTTTTCCCGCTTTCAGGACTGAAATGAGAGGAGCATGATGATTTAAAATTTCGAATGAACCATCAATGCCCGGCAACTGAACAAGCTGCACCTCGCCGGTATAGAGGGTGGTATCGGGTGTAATAATTTCGAGTAGCATCTTATTTAGCTTCGGCTATAAGTCGTTTTCCTTTTTCGATGGCTTCTTCGATAGTGCCTACCATGTGGAATGCATTTTCGGGATATTCATCCACTTCGCCATTCAGAATCATGTTGAAGCCTTTGATGGTATCTTCAATTCCTACGAAAACGCCTTTCATCCCGGTGAACTGTTCGGCCACATGGAAAGGTTGTGAAAGAAAACGTTGCACACGACGTGCACGGTGAACCACTAGTTTATCTTCCTCAGAAAGTTCGTCCATACCGAGGATGGCAATAATATCCTGAAGTTCTTTATATCGTTGTAAAATCTCTTTAACTTGCTGAGCTGTATTGTAATGTTCGTCGCCAACCACATCAGGTGAAAGTACGCGTGAGGTAGAATCTAATGGGTCAACAGCAGGATAAATACCTAACTCAGAGATTTTACGGCTTAATACAGTAGTTGCATCTAAGTGGGCAAATGTTGTTGCAGGAGCAGGGTCGGTAAGGTCATCGGCAGGTACATAAATTGCCTGAACTGATGTGATGGAACCGCGATTTGTTGAAGTAATACGTTCCTGCATCATCCCCATTTCGGAAGCGAGGGTAGGTTGGTAACCTACTGCAGAAGGCATACGTCCTAATAATGCAGATACTTCAGAACCAGCTTGTGTGAAACGGAAAATGTTGTCGATAAAGAATAAAATATCACGTCCACCGGTTTTTTCATCACCATCGCGGAAATATTCGGCTACGGATAATCCTGATAAAGCAACTCTTGCACGAGCACCGGGGGGTTCGTTCATCTGACCAAACACCATAGTACATTGCGATTTCTTTAATTCTTCGTGGTCAACTAAGGATAAATCCCAGCTTCCTTCTTCCATGCTTTTTTGAAACTTTTCGCCATAGCGTATAACGCCTGATTCAATCATTTCGCGTAAGAGGTCGTTTCCTTCACGGGTACGTTCTCCAACACCGGCAAATACTGATAATCCGGAATAACTCTTTGCAATATTGTTGATAAGCTCCATGATGATAACTGTTTTTCCAACTCCGGCACCACCAAATAAACCAATTTTCCCCCCTTTAGCATAAGGTTCGATCAGGTCGATTACTTTAATACCTGTAAAAAGAATTTCTTTTTTGGTAGAAAGGTTTTCAAATTTAGGCGGGTCGCGGTGAATTGGATAAGTTCCTGTTTTCACAACGGGTCCAATTCCATCGATAGGTTCACCAATTACATTTAATAAACGTCCGTTAATTTCAGGACCAATAGGCATCGAAATAGGACCTCCTAAGGAAATCACTTCCATACCACGTTGAAGTCCGTCGGTCGAATCCATAGCAATGGTACGAACGGTGTTTTCGCCCATATCCTGTTGGCATTCTAATATCAAATAACTACCATCAGTACGGGTGACTTTTAAGGCCTCGTAAATATTAGGTAATCTTTGGTCGGTGTCGAAAGTTACATCAATTACGGCACCAATGATTTGTGAAATTTTTCCTTTACTTGTTTTCTCGGACATATATCTAATGAATTAATAGCTTTGTTTGAAAAAAAATTAGCGTGCAAAAATAGTACTTTTTTTGAGATTTAGTAGTTTCTATCGGATGATAAATCTAAAATCATCCTTAATAATTAGAATTAAGCCTTATAAGTCAACCATTTAAAAAGTTCTTTGTAACTTACTTTCTTGCCATACATCAGGATACCTGTCCTGTAAATCTTTGCAGCCATCCAGGTCGTAAGCAGGAAACCAATAACCAACAGGCTCATTGAAAGTAGAAGTTCATAGTAAGAAATTCCAAAAGGAATGCGTATCATCATAACAATAGGGGAAGTGAATGGAATGATTGAAAGCCAGAAAGCAATGGGTCCTTCAGGATTATTTAAAATAAATTGAAGCATTACAATGGAAAAAATCAATGGAACCGTAACGGGCAGCATAAATTGCTGCGTATCCGCCTCGCTATCAACAGCCGCTCCTATTGCTGCAAACATGGCAGCATATAAAAGATACCCTCCTATGAAATAGAAAATGAAAACGCCAATAATCAGCATAAAATTAATAGAATGAATTCCTTCTATTACATTATTGAGTTCCTCGTTGCCTGGTTGCATTTGCGCCTTGGCGGTAATTTGCTCTGTATTAAATAAATTCTTTTCAGCGTTTAGCGAAACTTCATGTTTTTTAGGATTAAACTTATCAGGGAATGCCTGAGAAAATCCAACATAGATGGCTAAAGTCAACACTATCCACAATAGGAATTGAGTTAATCCCACAAAAGCCACCCCAATTATTTTTCCCATCATCAATTGAAAAGGTTTAACGGAAGAAACAATTATTTCGACAATGCGGTTGGTTTTTTCTTCGATAACTCCTCTCATCACCTGTGCCCCAAACAAGAAAATGAAAAAGTAAATTAATATTCCTCCGAATAATCCCAGTACAAAAGAAATCTCTGAATAGCTTTTTTGTTCTTTACCTCCATCTGATATTTTTATAGTTGTCAGATTTATGGAAGTTTTTATCGATTCAATGTCTTTTTTATCGATATGATAAACGTCGAGTAATTTTAAGTTTTCAATTTCATATTGCATCGAACGTTCAATATAACTTCGAAGCGATAGGCTGGGTTGTTTTTCTGAATAAAGAATTGCTTTTTCGGGAATGGCTAATTCAGTTTTAGGAATGTACAAGACTGCATACCAATCGTTTTTTTTCATATTCGATTTGGCAGTTTCCAAATCCGCTGTAAGGTATTCGAATTTTATATCTTCATTGGTTTTAAACTTTTCGAAAAACATACCTGTTTCGTCAATAACCGCAACCTTTTTCTGTTGATCCGACATTTGAGCAATAAACACTGGAACTATCATCAAGCCAGCCATCAAAAGCGGACCTAAAATGGTCATAATGATAAAGCTTTTCTTCTTTACACGAGTAAGATATTCTCTTTTTATAATTAACCAAATTTTATTCATTGTGAGTGCGTATTAAAAGGTTTATTTCTGTCCGTTTACTTGAGTGATAAAAATGTCATTCATCGAAGGAAGAATTTCATTAAATGAGTGTACACTAAGGTGCGGAAGTACAGTCTGAATTAATTGATTTGATGAAACTTCTATTGGAAGTTTGATAATAGCGGTGTGATTATCCACCTCATTAACTTCGCTTATCAAATCAAATCCAGAAGGAAGAATATCGGTAAGTTTTCCTTCCAGGTGAGTATAGCAAAGTTTGTAGGTGTTGGCTTTATATGTCTTCTTTATATCGCGAACTTTTCCTTCAAGAATTTTATTGGATTTGTTAATCAGTGCAATATTATCGCATAATTCTTCTACTGATTCCATATTGTGAGTAGAAAAGATAATGGTGGCACCTTGTTCGCGTAGATTGAAAATTTCTTCTTTCAGTAAATTCACATTTATTGGGTCGAAACCACTGAAGGGTTCGTCAAAAATCAAAAACGTTGGTTGATGAATTACCGTAACAATAAATTGTATTTTTTGCTGCATCCCTTTCGATAGTTCCTCAACCTTTTTATCCCACCAGGCTTGTATTTCGAATTTCTCGAACCAATATTTAAGTTTTTTCAAAGCTTCTTTCTTGCTTACTCCTTTCAATTGAGCAAGATAAAGAGCCTGTTCGCCAACTTTCATTTTTTTATATAAACCCCTTTCTTCGGGCAAATAACCAATCATTGAAATATGTGAAGGTTGTAGTGGTTCTCCGTTCAGAAACACTCTGCCACTATCGGGAGCAATTATTTGATTGACGATTCGAATAAGGGTGGTTTTGCCTGCTCCATTTGGACCGAGCAAACCATATATGCATTGTTTAGGCACATTAATGTTTATGTCAGTAAGTGCCTGATGGGTCGCGTATCGCTTCGATACATTTTCTACTACTAAAAAATCCATGATGTTTTATTTACGAGCGTCTTAGATATAAAAAAGTGCCTAAAGTACTTAGAGTACTTAAAGTGCCTAAAGTATTTAAAAAGTGTCTTAAATACAAAGAATTTTGTTCGATATAATTCATTTGTTTATTCTTTCCTTTATGTTGTTTTGAGTTTCTTTTCTATAGAAGTAAAGATAGCAAGTATTTCATTTGCTTCCGACAAAATTAATTTTAATTTTTGAGAATCTACCCAATTTAATTCAGAAACTAATTCTAACCAATACACAGTTTCGCTTGCTTCGCTTTCACATATCTTGATTTTATTCAAGAAATCCTCTTTACTTCTTGATCTGTTTGCTTCCCTATAGTTTGCTCCGATACTTGTTCCCGATTTTGTATGCTGATTTTTTATAACATTACTTTCAGGGGTAATAGGAATTGATGCTGAAAGTTTGATTATTTGAATAGCAAATTTCTTTGTTCTACTTTCCAGCTCCTTACCAAATTCCTTATTATCCATAAAATTTCAATTACTTTAAAACTTTTCCCACTTAACTTTAGGCACTCTAAGTACTCTAGGCACTTCTTAATGAAACATATCTCTCATTCTATCAAAGAAAGATGACTTATCACTGTCTCCCGGAGCCGGAGTAAAGTTTGAAGAACTGCTTAGTTTTTCTAATATACTTTTTTCTTCTTTAGTCAGGTTTTGAGGGGTCCATACATTAATATAAATTAACTGATCGCCACGATTATATGAATGTACATCAGGAACTCCTTTTCCTTTCAATCTTAATATTTTCCCAGATTGGGTGCCGGCAGCAATTTTAATGCGGGCTTTTCCTTCAACGGTGGGCACTTCAATGCTGGTGCCTAATACTGCATCGGGAAAACTGATGTGTAAATCATACAGCAAATTTTTCCCATCGCGTTTCAGACTTTGATCCGGAATTTCTTCAATATTAATAATCAAATCGCCGGGGACTCCACTCCTTGGAGCAGCATTACCTTTTCCACTCATCGACAGTTGCATGCCATCGGCAACTCCGGCAGGAATTTGAATCGAAATCACTTCTTCGCCTTTAACGATGCCTTCGCCATAACAAGTGGTGCATTTGGCTGTGATGCTATGACCTTCGCCATTGCATTGAGGGCAAACACTTGCTGTTTGCATTTGTCCGAAAAATGAATTGGTGATGCGAGTAACCTGTCCTGTTCCACGACAGGTTGAACAAGTATGATAGGATGAACTGTCTTTTGCTCCTGATCCATTACAAGTGGTGCAACCCACATATTTATTCACTTTAATTTTCTTCTCAACACCTTGTGCGATTTCTAGTAAGGTAAGTTTTACTTTCACTCTCAAATTGCTTCCCCTTTGCACTCTTCGTCCCCCACGTGAACCTCCACCTCCAAAACCACTGAAATGCCCGCCAAATACATCGCCAAACATACTGAAAATGTCGTCCATCGACATGCCACCTCCGCTAAAACCACTGGCACCGTTTCCTAAACCGGCTTCGCCATATTGATCGTAACGGGCACGCTTTTCGGGATTGCTTAAGACTTCGTAAGCCGAAGCTGCTTCCTTGAATTTTTCTTCGGCATCTTTATTATCAGGGTTTTTGTCGGGATGATATTTTAGGGCATGCTGACGATAGGTTTTTTTAATTTCAGCATCTGTGGCATTTCGGTCAACACCTAATATTTCGTAAAAATCTTTTTTTGCCATTTCTTATATTAATTTGCTACCACTACTTTCGAAAATCGTATCACTTTTCCACCCAGCGTATAACCTTTCTGAACTTCATCTATCACCTTGCCTTTTTGAGCTTCATCTTCAACAGGGATATTGGTTATGGCTTCGTGAAAATCGGTATTGAAGACCTCCCCAATTGAAACAATGGGTTGAACTCCTTTCATCTGAAGCAGGTTGGTGAGTTTGCTATAAATTAAATGAATGCCTTCTTTTAGTGCGGGCAAATCGTCGTGATCGTCGGCAGCTTTTATAGCTCTTTCGAAATCGTCGACCACTGGCAACAGAGCATTTATGACTCCTTCTGATGCAGTGGATATCAGTTCTGCTTTCTCCTTAAGGGTGCGTTTGCGAAAATTATCGAACTCTGAAAACAATCGAAGGTACTTATCGTTCAGCTCATCCACTTTTGCCTGCAACTCCTCAGTCTTTTTTTGAGTATCTTTTTTTGCTTTATCGAAGAAGCCTTTTTTCTTTTCTTTGGCTTCTGTTTTCACTTCTTTATCTTCAATCTTAATTTCCTGAGTGGCTTCGGCAGTTTCGTTCATATCCTTCTTTTTATCGACTTCTTCTGTAGTTTTGGGTTCTTTATTCGTTTTATTATCCATATATCTTTATTTAATATTGAGCATAATGCCCTATCAAAACCTTTGCCATTTTTAAAAACACGACAAATTGTCAGCTTGGCGACAAAATTAATAATTTTGGTGAGAAAAAGAGATTTAGGCTTTTAGACTGAAGGGAAAAGCTCCAAGCCCCAAATTCAAAATTCAATGGTGGAAAAGCTTTAATACAAAGCTATGCAAATGTTTTCATTGCTGTTGGTTTCATCTAACTGACAAATATCAATCCAATCAAATGGGTTTAGCTCCATTCACATTTTCAAAATTCCATTAAAGATAAATTCTCGAACAAATCACTAAATTACCACTCAAAAAAAACTTCCTAAAGTAAATTACCTTTAGGAAGTTTTTTTATAAAATTGCTTAGGGAGAAAAGAATAACATTCAATTTAGCTCTGCAAAGTAGACACAAAACGCCAAACAATTATGGCCTATTCTTAGCAGCCCAGTGTAGCCACCATCACAGCTTTGATGGTATGCAAACGGTTTTCGGCTTCGTCGAACACTACTGAATGTTTCGATTCGAAACCCTTTTCGGTAACTTCCATTCCATCGAGACCATATTTTTGAAAGATTTCTTCGCCCA
>JBAWXL010000137.1:0-12192 GCA_037144095.1 Bacteroidota bacterium | reverse complement strand
CCGTTGGGAGGAAGTTTTGTTCCGTTGAGAGGAAGTTTTGTTCCGTTGGGAGGAAGTTTTGTTCCGTTGAGAGGAAGTTTTGTTCCGTTGGGAGGAAATTTTGAACAAAAGTGAGGATATGCTGTCTTTTGCGAAAAACACATTTTTTTCTACAAAATCAATCAGCAAATCTGTAGCATCATTTTCAACATATCCTTAAAAGCATAAGAAGTTAAATTGAGTTAAATAATTGATTCAACAATACGATTAATCATACTTTTGCGTTTGCCATTCAAAATTAAAAAAACAAGGAAAATGAAAAATGCAATTTGGGTTCTATTTATCTTAGGTGTGCTTACCTCCTGCTCACAAAAAACCTTTGAAACACTCGAATGGCAAAACAATAAAGTGGTGGCAGATGGCAAAATAAACGAATGGGCAAACCCTTTGCGATTCTACGACCATAATAGTAAAATAAATTATGCTATTTCTAACGATCGTCAGAATTTATATGTTTGCATGAAAATATCTGACGAAACCATGTTGATAAAGATATTAAGAGGGGGCATGGAATTCAGAATTGACACGTTGGGTAAAAAAACATTTCCCATTGCACTACTTTTCCCTTTACCGGGTCAGCAAATGATGCTAAAGGATAAAAAAAATGGCATGCCATCAGAGAAAAGTTATGGCGAAAAACAAAACCCTTTAGGCTATTTACAAAACCTTATAAACCAAATAAAAACATTACAATTAGTTGGGTTTAAACCACCCAACAACGGAACACAATCCCTGCTTAATATTTCTACCGGGATTTCAGCAGCAGTTAATATGGATAGCCTTGGCATCATGTATTACGAAGCCATTATCCCTTTCAAAACCTTTTATAAAAACGAGTTAAGCATTGCAGATACCGGCAAAGTATTTAACTACGAAATAATTGTAAATGCACTCCCTTCTCCCAAGCGCGAAAGTGGAAATGAAGGAGATATGGGAGGTGGCAGCGGCATGGGGGGAAGTGGACATCGTGGTGGCGGAGGCATGTATGGCGGCGGAAGAGGTGCTTATGGTGAACATAATTCGGGAAACAGTGAAATGTTTGAGTCAAATAAAATTATTGAGAAAATGAAGTTCTCTATTAAATAATGCCCAATTATCACGTTTATCGGAAACCGCCTGAAAGTCGTTTAATATTATAATAAATCTTAATTTTTTAAGCTGTACTTAAGATTATAAAGTACTTTTGGCAACTTATATTCAGGAAAGATTTTTCATAAAACATGTATTTGTTGGCGAATATTTTAAAGTCATTCAGGGGATTAATAAATTATTTTTAAGGTAAAAAACAGGAAAATGGAATTATGAGATGGGTATTTCTTTCGTTAGGCGTATTATTTGAGATCATTGCATTGGTTTTTATGAAAAAATCAGAGGGTTTCACAAAGTTGAATCCTGGTTTTTTTATGGTGTTTTTTTATGCACTTGCCTTAGCTTGTCTAATTCTCGTGTTGAGAAAAATGGATACCAGTGTAGCGTACGCGATTTGGGCAAGTGCCGGCATTTTTATTATTGCCTTGGTGGGAATGATATTTCTGAATGAACCGGTTTCTGTAGTAAAGATTATTTCGATGCTGCTGATTATTCTGGGGGTTATTGGGTTAGAGTATTTTGATTAAATTATTGATATGATATTATTTATAACAGGTGTTACGGGTTTTTTAGGTGGTGAACTATTGGTTGAATTAGCCAAAAAAACAGAAATTGAAAAGATATTTTGTTTGGTAAGGGCTCAAAACGAAGAGACGGCTAAGTTCAGATTAAAAAAAATATTTGATTTACATGGCGATTACTTTGATACGAATAAAGTAATTCCCGTTGTGGGCGAATTGGCAGACCCACATCTTTATTTAAAATTGCTCTCGATTTCTCAGTTAAATGAAGTGGATACCATCATTCATTCAGCAGCCAACACATCTTTTTCTAAAATTTATGATGATATTGTTGAGAAAGTGAATATTGGAGGAACTCAACATTTATTGGAATGGGCAGGCACATTGAAGAATTTAAATCTTTTCACTTATGTTGGAACCGCCACCATTTGTGGAACAAAAGTCAACCATCGGCTGATTACGGAAGAAATGTCTCCAAATCTTGAGGCAAAACATTTGGTAAAGTATTCTTATACGAAAATGATGGGCGAGCTACTTCTGAAAGAATATCTTCCGGAAGAAAAGATTTTAGTGGTTCGACCCTCCATTATTATGGGAGATAGTCGTCCGTGGGTGCCTCGTTCCTATGTAATCCTATGGGCATTGGCAACCCTCAACGAACTAAGGCTTTTCCCTGCCAATGCACAAAGCAATGTGGATATTGTTTCTATTGACTATGCAGCTCAATCAATCATTGAATTGGTTTTTAATAAGAACAGAAAATATCGTGTATATCATATCTCCTCAGGGGAAAACTCAGCTACAACGCCTGAACAAGTCACAAACTCTATTAAAGGATTTTTCGAGGATAAACCTGATTTTAAATTTGTCCCCAGAGCCTTATTGGCAGATATGAAAAAATGGACCAAAAATGGCATTATTATTAGCGAACATAGTCATTTGTTTCAATATAGTGATTATCTAACCTATTGGATAAACAATTTCGGAGATAATACCAAATTAAGAATATTGTTTTATGCTTTAGAGCCTTACATTGATTTCATTGAATTGGGTCAGATTTTTGATAATTCAAGACTACTCGAAGACACTACTATCGGACAATCCATTCCTGCACATGAATATCTGAAAACTTCAGGAAAACATATCGAAGCTATAAATATTTTCGAGGGAGCTATTGATCCTTAGTCAAAAGCTTTCAAATCTTATCTTTTCAAACCTCTGGTAATCTTATTTTTCTGAAAATTCTTTTTAACTTCTTCTTCCGCTGATTTATCTTCTTTATTCAATTGCGTAATATGAATTTCGAGGTCTTGAATTAGGTTTTGAATGTTTTTAAATGAAGATTCATCAATATTGAAAACACCTAAAATTTCAGGTGTTTGTTTAAGTTCCGTTATCATATTGTTTAGATCAATCTGCATATTATCAGTTTTGATGACCAAAAAATAATCTAATTGTTTCATACTATCAATCAGATATGCATCCTGAAAACGATTGGATATTAAATAATATTCAATTCGGTTCATCCCGTCGAACCAATAAAACATAGAAAATTCATGAGTTTGCTCTTTCACTTTACTGAATTTTGTCAGGTTTTTTGTTCGCACGAAAGAAAACTTCAACTTGCTGTTGAAAAGGAAAGCAAGTTTAAAATCTTTTTGATGGCAGGCAATGCCAATCAGTTGATAGTTTTCTTCAATCTCGGCTGGAAGTTTGTATTTCATATTAATTAATTTAAGGATGCCGTACAAGCAATGGAGGCTACACTAATTTTGATGCCGTCTGTTTTGTTTAATTCATTCACACAGGCTTCAATGGTAGCTCCGGTTGTGATTACATCATCTACCAAAAGTATATGTTTATTTTGATAGATGACTGAATTTTCGAGCGAAAATATTTCTTTTACATTTTCCCAACGTTTAAAACGGGTTTTGCGGGTTTGCGTTTCAGAGGCATTCTTTCGAATAAGAGTTTTATTATCAACGGGTTTATTCATTGATTCAGAAAGTCCCTGAGCAAATACCTCACTCTGATTATATCCTCTTTTTTTTAGTTTACTTGTATGAAGAGGAACAGGCAATATCGCTTCAATAGTATTAAAACGTTCTGAATTGAGAAGAATATTCCCGTACATTTTCCCCAAATAGATACCGATTTCCTTTCGATTTTTATATTTAAACTGATGCACCAGATGTTGCACTTTGCCTCCTTTGCGGAAGTAATATAATGATGCCACCGCATTCAGCGGGACTCTTCCCCAAAACACTTTCTCTACTTGATTATCCCGAAAGTTGTGAAAATTAGTCTGAGGCAATTGAAATTGACAAAATAAGCATAAAATATTTTCGTTTTTAAACAAAGTATTTCCACATGCCGCGCAGGGCACAGGAAACAGCATATTCAGTAAATCATCTAATAATTCCATCCGACTAAATTATAATTTTACATTTTAATACATTGATATGTTAGCAATTTAAGTTTTTAATCACTTTTGGTATCTTTTTTGTAGCACTACAAAGTTACATTAAGAATTTCAGATTTAGACAAACAAATGGATTTATTTTTCACACTTCAAAATAATATTTGAGTAAAAAGCATTCATTTTCAAATAATAAAAATAAATAATATAATTTTGCAAGCTGTATTTTTAAAAAACGCTATGGAAAAAAAAGATCAACTCTTCGTTCAACTGGTTTATATTTTTCACGCTTCGGCAATGCAAGCATTGGGAAAAATGAAAAATCCGGTTACAAATACTATCGAGAAAAACATCGAACAAGCCAAGCAATCAATTGATATGCTGGAAATGATAAAAGAAAAGACTCAAAACAATCTTTCGCCCGAACTGTCAAAGGTGTTGGATTCTTTTCTGAGCGAAACCCGCTTAAACTACCTCGATGAAGTCAACAAAAATTAAACTTAGCCGAAATGGAAAACACTAAAAAACTAAGAACTATTATCATAATTGAAGCCATAGTTATCATTATCCTGGCTATTCTTCTGATTACGCAAACTTCGCGTGTGAATACCATTGTGGTTCAACAGCAGCAAACCGCTGAATTGAATACAGGTTTAAAAACCGAGTTAGACTCTTTGATGAAGGAACACACAAAAATTAAAGAAGAGTATGGCAATCTCACAAATAAACTATCAGCTAAAGATAGCCTGATTCAGGCAGATGCTCAGGAAATTGAAAAGCTGATTAATTCGCAAGCCGATTATAACAAAATCAAAAAGAAACTTTCGCTATTGCGCAATATGACCCAGGGTTATATTTCACAAATAGATTCCTTATACAGAGTAAATAAGCAGCTTAACGAAGAAAACACTTTCATCAAGGGTGAATTCACCAAAGAAAAAGACAAAACTCAATCGCTGGTGAAAGATAAAGATGAATTAACTGAAAAAGTGAATCTGGCTGCTGTGCTTAAGGCTTACAATGTTACCGCACAACCTATTCGTATGAAATCGTCCGGCAAAAAAGAAGAAGCTGTCGACAAAGCACGCAGGGTTGAAAAAATAAAGATTTGTTTTACCCTTGCCGAAAACCCTGTGGCTAAAGCCGGCAACAGAATGGTGTATATCAGAATTGCCCGTCCCGACAATAAAATTGTAACTATGGGAAGCGAAGATGTATATTCGTTTATGTTTAAAGGACAACGCCTGCAATATTCTATTAAAAAAGAGGTTGACTATCAGAATGCCGCTATGAATGTTTGCATGTATTGGGAAAAACAAAACCCTAAAGAAGAAGCAATGAAAGGAGTCTACAAAGTAAATGTATTCCTGGAAGATACTGAAATCGGACAAGGACAGTTTGAATTGAAGTAGACTATTAGACTTTTAGCGGTTTAGCATTTTAGTCTTTTAGTATTATGTAATTAAACATAATATCAATGAAAACGTTATAAAATTAAAACAAATAAAATTAGAGATTTATACTAAAAAGCACCCTTCTAATAGCCTAAATGCCTAAACCGCTAAAAGTCTAATAACCTAAACACCTAAATGTCTAAAAGTCTAAATAGCTAAAAGTCTAAATAGCTAAAAGTCTAAACGCCTAAAAGTCTAATAGTCCAAGCACCTAAATTTAATAAACCATGGAAACAAATCAAAACGAAAACGCAATGAAAAAACAATTGAACACCTGGCGCATCCTCACTGCAATTTTTGCAGTTATAGCCATCGTTATGGCTATTTTGTACTTCACTACCAACAGTGAATTGAAACAAGTAACTATCGTAAAAAATGAAGTAACCGACGAAAAAACCGAATTACTTGATAAACTTCAAAAGGTTGAAAAACAATACGACCAATTGGGAAAAGACTACTCTAACCTCGATTCTTTATTTACTAAAGAAAAAGAGCATGTTGCCAAAATGATTTCTGAAATCAAGAATCAGAAAGGTTCAATGGCGAATTACAAAAAGAAAGTGGCTAATCTGGAAACCCGTTTGCAGGAATATCTCGAGCAAATTAAAGAGTTGAAAGATAAAAACGAAGCCCTGACCACCGAAAACCTTAAGGTGAAAACAGCCCTCGATTCTACTACCACCGTTGCGGCTAACCTAAGTTCGCAGAATCAAAATTTATCTTCAAAAGTGGAAGCCGGTTCAGCGCTTAAAGCTTATGAAATGGCTGCCGAACCTATCAAAATGCGCGGCACCAAAGAAATTTCTACTAAAAATCCAAAACGGGTTAAAAAAGTCAGAGTATGTTTCCTCCTGAGCGAGAATGCCATTGCGCAAGCAGGCAGCAAAACCGTGTATATCCGCATTTCCGAACCTGGTGGCGAAGTGATAGCCGATGCAAAAGACGATAGCCACATGTTTACTTTCGAAGGCAAACAGATTGTCTACACCCAAATGCAGGAAATTAATTATCAGAATAAAGCAATGGATCTTTGCATTTATTATGATGTGAAAAAAGAATTGAAAAAAGGAAGCTACACCGTCGATATCTTTGTAGATAAAGCGATAATCGGAACCACCTTATTTACTTTAGAATAGGCTGAAGGTGGAAGACTGTTAGACTGAAGGAGACTGTTAGCAAACCTTCAGCCTAAAATAATTTTTTCAATTATACGTTATCCTATTAAGTAGTTTTAGCTTTTTCTTGTCAAAGGAGGCAGTTTCGGCTGCCTCTTTTGCATTTTATGATGATGTGCTAATGTGCTAATAGGGGGATGTGCTGATATGCTGATTTTCATTGCCGTTCGGCTTCAGCCAACGGTCTCAAATGATAAAATGCTGTGGCTTTAGCCAAAAGATGGTAATTTCAAATTTCGAGTATTATAAATATTTACTGCTCTTATGGGAAAATACTTTTAACATGCAAGAAAATCAATTATTTCATTTCCTAAAGTCAAAACGCTGCTAAAATCAATTGGGGTCTCTAACACGGATTTAATTAAAGGATCATCAAATAATCCTGATATGATAAACTCTCTTTTATAGTTTTTATAATCATATCCAAAAGCATCATAATAAAACAGTTCTACTCTAAGTCCATGATAAAGATGAATCTTGATGTCTGTAAATTGTCTACTTATGCTATGAATCAAATGTTTATCGATGAAGATATTTTCTCCCAAATCATTTGTGACAACTTTCGAATCAGACATAACCAAATAAATATCTAACCTTTTATCATAATCAACATCTATTTCATTATTTATTTCATCACCAAAAATTGTAGTTCCTTTTTTATATGAATTAAAAAAGTCTTGAAGAACTACTACAGTTTCGTCATGTGATTTATATGCTTTTTCTTTACTTTCGAGAAAGACATCAATATAGTTTTGATAACAATTAAATGCACGTTCCCTAGCAAGAATAGGATTATTGTCTTTAAAAATCTCATCAATTTCAATAAGATTCGTTTCATTACATTTGGTTCGGAATACAGTTCCATTTACCTGATAAAAAAATGGCGGGTTCATGACTTATTGTTCTAAATTAATGTTGTCATATACCCAAAGTTCAAAAAGCTCTCTTTGTCTTGGAAACCAATGATTACAAATAATGTATTTTTTGTTATCGTTTT
Organism: Bacteroidota bacterium; assembly: GCA_037144095.1. Taxonomy (GTDB): domain Bacteria; phylum Bacteroidota; class Bacteroidia; order Bacteroidales; family CAIXTV01; genus CAIXTV01. The sequence goes on along the minus strand of JBAWXL010000137.1, from coordinate 4,498 downwards.
CAAAGAAAGTATTTTTCTTATAATATCGTTGTTTGCCAAGATCGTCTTTATATGTTGATTCATCTGAACTTAAATCAAATTCTTTTAGAATAGGAAAATAAATGTCAAACTTGTTTTTACATTCTTCTTTGCAAGTAAGAATTTCAATTAAACTTTCATCTACACCCGCAAGTTTTACTAACTGAGAAATAATAAATGCTTTATTATCCATGTTTTCTTCTGGAATTATTTGTTTTTTACTAAAACATACTTCTTTAAAATCTTTATTTGATTTTTTATCAATAAATTGAATCGTTCCATTTTCAATATATTTTCTTGCAAGATCAGTTTCAAATGAGGAATAACTAATCACATTCCTATTTAAGAGTTTGTTTGGATTATAAAGTTCTATTGAAATAGCTTTTAAAGTGTTTTTAATTATTCTCACAATTTGACTATTTTCATCTGGTTTGTCTGTAATAAAAGAAAGGTAATTTGGTATTAAAGCAATATTCCAAAGGGAAGTGAAAAATAAAGGATTTGATGTTTCACCCCAAATATGACAAATCATATAATTCTTAATATCACTTGTTAATCCTTGACTTACTTTAAAGTCTATTGCGTTTAATATTTCCTTTCTTACATAATAATTCCCATCCTTATCAATACAGACCTTAATATCTGTTTCCTTATGAAAAAGTTCTTGATTTGAGTTAAATGACTGGGCATCACTTTTGTTTTTGAATGACCTTTTACTTGTCCCTGAATTTGTTGTCTCATTTTTGAAATAAAAATATTTTTTACTTTTCATTGAAAACCTTACAGGAATAGGATTATCTATTTCATTCTCTATTTTATTCAACAATTCTCTAGATTGTATTTCTACAATTTCAGGTTTAAAGAATTTTACATTAGAAAAGAAATGAGTTAGAAATTCATCCTCATTTATAAAGAGTTTTAATAGCGGATCTAAACCGTCAAAGATACAATTGTATTTTTTCTGGTTAATGTCATTTGATTTTGAAGTTGTCATATTATTTTACATTTAAATTAATTTCTTGAATATTTCCTGGTACGTTTATTTTTAAATTGAGTTTTTTATTCGATTTTACATTTTTCTATATATCCACTTTATTTGGAAAAATTAAACAAAATTAGATGTTTAACAATAAAATAACTCTTCAATGAATTCAGAAGTGGAACCAACGTTTAACATTTCGATTAATCTTTTTTCTACTGAAAAACAATATATTTATAATTAAAGCCTTTCATGAATGGTACTCCTTAAGTCTTCCTTTCCAATAATCAAGATTTTCCTTTGGTGAAAAATAATCTAATTTGGATAACAGAACTATAGGGTCATTATCCATAATTACAATAGATAGATGCTTTATTTTGACAAAACCTTGTTCTAATACATGAGAAATAAAGTTGAACAGAATATCAAAATAGCCATTAACATTATAAATCAGACAAGGTTTGTTGATTAAATGTAAATGGTTTAATGTAATAACTTCGAATAGTTCATCCAAAGTACCAAAGCCTCCCGGAAGAATTAAAAAAGCATCTGAAAGACAAATCATTTGTTCTTTTTGTTCTGCCATATCTTTAACTATTAAAAGTTTACTGAGATTTTTATGAGCTAATTCTTTATTTAAAAGATGCGTTGGAATTACGCCTGTGATTTTCCCATTATTTGTAATAGCTTCATCTGCTATAGCTCCCATTAACCCGATATGACTCCCTCCATATACAATTTCAATATTTTTTTGAACAATTAATTTAGTAATACGCTTTGCATTTTCTTCATATACTGCATTATTACCCTTAGTTGAACCACAAAAAACCCCTATTGATTTAATCATAACGCATCATAAAAAAATATGTCGCAGCTAAGCCAATTTTTCTAATCGGGTTTTAACACCGGATAATTGCCAATTATCCCCGTTCGGCTGAGGTTCCACCTCAGTCGAATATATCTTTTCAGGCTTTGCCTGTGTTTCCAGGTAATCCATATTCAATTTATTTCAATTAAAAAGGCTCACCCCAACCCAAGCAAGCCTTCCCATTATTAATTATTCATTCTAAATTATTCATTTTCATTGTCAACTGTCAATTCTCAATTCTCAACTAAAAAGGCTCACCCCAAAGGGCAAGCCTTCTTTTTAACTTTAAGTACTCAAGGCACTCCAAGTACTTTAGGCACTTTCAATGGTCAATTGAAGATTAAAATCATTACTCCTCCCCCTTTTAATCGCAATATGTTCCGTATAAACGACAATTCCGTTCAAAGTACCCGTCAGCACATCCTTCCCCGCTTTCACTTCACTAATCGAAACTTTACCCTCCCAATCCGTAGTACCCGATTTTTTAGCACTTTCCAGACCAAACAAAATCCCTTCAATAGCTTGGTTTGTACTTTTATTAGTAGCAACAATATTCACATAAGTATGATGCACATTTGCCGTCGGAATTTCGCAAGCCTTCATCACTCTTTTATAGAAATCAGGATTGTAATATTGATAATCAGGATCATTAAAATCCCTAACCATCAATTTAACATCCTCCACAGCCAAACGAACAGGCTTAAAACTTTCAACAAAATTATCAGTAAGTAAAGGAGAACCCTCATGCACCAAATCACTCGTTCCCTGTAAGCCCGAAAAAGTGTTTATCTTAGTTTGAAAAGCCGTTAGCATTGCTTCCGTAACATAATCAGGTTTTAAGTCATTAACATTAGCAAGCATAATATCATGCGCTTTCTGGCAAAAAGCCGTAAATTCACTATCAGCAAGAGTCGAAAAATCAGTAGGATTAATACTAAGGGTATTCGCTATGCCCGTTTTACCCAATTTATTAAGCTTAACATAAGCCTTCCACGAAAGATTAGCAGCAATTTTACTCAAGAATTTTTTATAATCGTTCTTCTCCTTCGAGTAACCACTATTATCCGGCTTCGTAGCAGCCGCAGCCTGAAGGTTAAGGTCGATTGCCGTATTAAAATCAGCCGCCGCCGTAACCATTGCCGGATTGTTTACATAAATAGTAGCAGAATTAGCCAGCTCTGTTTTCAAATTCAAATTTCTGGTCATTTCCACCTGTTGTTCTTTTTCCATAAGTTTAGAATTTAGTTTATAATTATTTTCAATATAACTCGCGAATCTACAAATAAAATTTGAATATACAATACAAATATCAAAAATAAATTTCTCTATTATCTGAAACCCTTGCTATCATTGATATATTAATTTATATTAGGCTAATAAATTTGCATGATATCGTTATATATTACAATATACTATTGATTATATTTCGACTAACCTAATCGAAAATGTGTAATTCACAAATAAAATAAACCATTCATCCAAACCTACCAGGTTTCAAAAACCTGTTAGGTTTTACCCTTATAAAATGTATAAATGCAGATGTAAAATGTAAAAAGTACAGAAGCACCCAAACACATTTTCCATTTAACATTTTCCATCTTCAATTTGACATGATTCATTAAGTCCCCATCGTCCCAAATGTCCCCATCGTCCCAAAATAATATGCCTGATGACCTTCAAATGATGCCAATCGACCTCCGTTTGATGTCAATTGATCTCCATTAAATGCCTTTTAACCTTCATTAAATGCCGTTTAAATTTCATTATTTGCAAATTAATCTTCATTAAATGCCAGTAGACCTCCATTAAATGCCAGTAGACCTCCATTAAATGCCAGTAGACCTCCGTTAAATGCCAGTAGACCTCCGTTAAATGCCAATTGACCTCCGTTAAATGCCTGTTGACCTCCGTTAAATGCCAATTGACCTTCGTTAAATTGTTTCTGAAAAGTAAACGTTATGACAAAATTATGCTAATATAGTTCTTTATTTTGTCTTTATAAAAATAAAAAACCAGATTTTACATAGCCTAAGCTAAAGTTTATAGCGAAATACACATTAAGAATATATTTACATTTGATTTTCCACCCAAAAACCACCTCTCCTTAATGAACCTTCGCGACTTCGAGCCTTCGTGGCAATTCTTTCTCCAGTTCTGCTTAGGTTTCATCTCTCTCCCCGTTCTCAGGTTTTGTTTTCTTTGTAAAAAAAACATGAAAAGCAAACAACAAAGATATCCGGATTTGACAGCAGTGAGGAAAATATAATTCAAATTGAATAAAAGAAAAAGTAAGCGATGAAAGGAAATATTTGTAATTTTGCATAAAGGATTTAGCTATGAAAACAAATATGAAATTAACTGCAGTTTTTGAACCCGATGAAGAAAGCGGGTACATTGCTTATATTGAAGAAATTCCGGGCGTAAACTCTCAGGGTGAAACACTGGAAGAAGCAAAATCAAATCTCCTTGAAGCACTTGATTTGATAATGGAAACCCGTCGCTCCTTGGCAGAAGATGATTTGAAAAAGAGCAATAATTCGAAAAAGAAATTTATCAGGGAAGATATTGTTTTTGCTTAATGAAAATTGTTAATTTCATAAGACATTTAAGAGTTCATGCTTGTATATTGCTCA
>JBAWXL010000136.1:0-12215 GCA_037144095.1 Bacteroidota bacterium | reverse complement strand
TAAATGTATAAATTTGCATTGAAAAAGGTCAACGTCATTTATGCATGGACACATTTTCAATTCTCAACTGTCCCTTGTCCATTAAAAAAGAAGGCTCACCAAAGCGGCAAGCCTTCTTCCAAAACACCTAAAAGCCTAATAGTCTAAAGGCCTCTATTCAGCCTTCAGTCTATCAACCTTCAGCCTACTTCTTCACCATCACCACATTATATTCCAACTTCCTACCTCTCAAAATTTCGAGAGTTGCAATTTGGGTTTTAAAATCGGGATGCAAAAATTGAAAACGAATAACGCCCCATTTGAATTGAATATCCTCATAATATCCCAGATTATTAGTCGTAACAGCTTCACGTTTAGGATTATCCAAATTCTTTACCGTTCCGCCAATAATCGCATTCCCGTCTGCATCTTTCATATAACCATGAATACCTGTATGTTCGATGGGCAAACTATTTATTTTCATAACCCTGGCCAATCCCTTCGAAAATTCGGGATGATCAGTATTAAAATGTTGAGCACTATCCAGCATATTCGGAAAATCATATTCCCAAATATCTTTAATAATATCACTAATCTTACCCAAAGCAACACCCACTTCAGCTCTTTTTGATTTTGCCTGACCCAATAGCCCTGAAACATTAGTTTTCAACGAATTGGCTTCTGTAATAACCAAAGTCGTAATTTTAGTAGAAGTAGCATAAGCCGGTACCGTTGCAATCAAAGTCTCAGCCTTATCTATAACAGATTTAGCCACTGAAATAACCTCCGAAAGAGCCACTCCTTTTATTGTACTATCGGTTGGTTTAAAAATACTTAACAAATTATTATCCTTAATCTTTCTGGCATATCGTCTCGATGGAGCACAGATATGCTGATTAAGATATTCAGCTAAATTAACTATAGCTGTAGTCTGATTAGCAGTTATACCCTTATAGTTAAACTGCGCAATTTCAACCTGAACACCCAAGTCAGCGATGTTCCCCTTATAATGAAGAACATCTTCTTTCATGGCGTCGTCGGTCTCAATTAATGCTGCATGCTCATCTTCATCAATGTAGCTATTCACTACATTGGTGGCGTTAAGCTTTGCTTCAATCTCTTTATCCATAATAGAATATTTTTTTATTGATTCACCTTAAATAATTTGTAGTGAAGCAGGGTTAATAAAATAAAACACTTTAATAATTGCCCATAGTGAAATTTTGACAAAGTAACAAAATATATTTTAATCTACCAAATGAAAAATGAAAAAATATTTTCTTTCTAATTTTTCAACAGGTTTTATAAGGATTAATTTTCAAACGAAATAACTGTAATATGCAGGATATCTGTAATTTATAAATGTTAAATCAGCTAATCTGTGGCAATATATTTTTTTACGATTTTTAAGTTTGAAATTATTTTTTCCATCAAAATTATCCAAAAATATGAAGCCCAAACCCCAAAAAGGGATGTCGAAAAAATCAAAAATGATAGGAAATATTTACAATAGGATGAAAATAATTAACAATAGGATGAGATAATATTGAAATAGGATGAAGTAAATATGAAGCATGATCTGATAAATATCAAGCCTGAAGTCAAAAAAATGAAACCTGAAAATTCACTTTTAAAAATTTAATGAGAAAAAAAGAAGACCTGAAAAGCCTCAGACGATACCTGATGAAACTAATTTGAAACCTAATATTAGAAAAACAAGAAGGAATATTAATCTGAGAAATAGAGATGAAGATATTTCAAAAACCGAAAATCCTAATTTCAAATTGATAATCAATATTTTAAAATCCGATATTGCTTTTTCAAAAGTAGATGAAAATAATTTCAAACGTAATGAAAGTCCTAAGCTCTAAGCCCTTTTGAATTTGGATCTTGAAATTTGGACCTTGGGTCTTATTCCTTTCTTCCTTCAGTCTTCAGCCTAAAAACCTTCATCCTCCCCCAAATCATAAACCTCAGATAAAGGTAATTTAGTTAAGCTTTTATTTTAAAATGGAACCACTTAGACACAATAGGTACATAGAATTTCACATAGAAGAATTATACATTAAATCTATGTGAAACCTATGTTTCTATGATTCTATGTGGTAAAGAAATTTTCATCCTCCCCCAAATCTTAAATCATAAATCCTAATTCTTAAATTATTTTCATTGTTTATTCAAAAACTTTTCGTTGTTTTGCAAAAAACTAATAGCGCTATTAAATAGATTGATTAAATATGACCATTAACAAAGAAGCAACCAACGAACAAGCTATATTGGAAACGGCAGAGCGTTTGTTTTTGGAGAAAGGTTTCGCCATGACTTCTACCACGGAAATAGCAAAAGCCGTTGGATGCAATCAGGCGATGGTGCATTATTACTTTCGCACCAAAGACAAACTCTTCGAAGCCATCTTCGAAAAGAAAATAAAGATGTTTGTGGGAATATTTCTGCAAACCGACGACGAAAAACTTCCTTTTTTAGCCAAATTGCAACTAAAAATAGAAAGGCATTTCGATATTTTGCAGGAAAATCCGCGCCTTCCTTTTCTGTTTTTCAACGAACTCACCACTCATCCCGAACGTATGGATGTACTCAAACAAAGATTGCAGGAATTCCCTAAAACCGTATTCCAGCGCCTGAACAGCGAGTTGAAAATTGAGATAGAAAAAGGCAACATCCGCCCCATCGAAACTATCGATTTGATTTTATCCATCGTTTCGCTCAATGTCATACTGTTTCTGGCTTGTCCCATCGTCAAAAAAATCACCAACATGTCGGATGACGATTTCCAGGTCATGCTTCAACGCCGTAAAAAGGAGAATGTCATCATGATTATCAACAGTCTCCGTCCCCTCGAAAGTCAAACAGAAAAGAATATATAATGAAAAAGATTTTTAAACGAACATTTTTGCTGTGTGCATTGCTTTTCAATGCTCAACTAGCAGCCTATTCGCAGCTCAGCATCGAAACTTGTCAGGAGAAAGCCCGCGCTAACTATCCTTTGGTGAAACAATACGGATTGGTAGAGCAAAGCGAGCACTACAGCATCTCGAATGCCAACAAAGGCTACCTTCCGCAGCTTGCCATAATGGCAAAAGCCACTTACCAATCGGATGTTACCGAAATTCCTATTAAACTTCCCTTTATTACGATTCCTTCGATGAGTAAAGATCAGTATCAGGCGGTTGCCGAATTGAATCAAAGCATTTGGGATGGGGGAATGATACAGGCGCAAAAGAAAAACACCCGTGCCGCCACCGAAGTCGACAAGCGCAAAACCGAAGTCGACCTCTATGCTTTGAACGAAAGGGTGAACCAATTGTTTTTCGGTCTCTTATTATTGAATGAACAGCTAAAACAGAACGAATTGCTGCAAAAGGAGTTGCAAACCAACCTCGACCGTCTTACATCTTTTAAGGATAATGGGGTTGCCAACGATGCCGATTTGGATGCCATCAAGGTTGAACAGCTTAAAACCAAACAGCGAAAGATTGATTTGTTAGCCACTCAATCCGCTTATAAAGATATGCTTGCCCTTATGATGGGTGTTGAGATTAATGATGCAACTGTTTTACAAAAACCCGATATTCAAAAGGCAGAAACGAAAACTCAAAGTAATAATCGCCCCGAATTATCGCTTTTTGCCGCACAGAGTAATTTATATTTGAGTCAGAAAAGCGTCATCACCTCCGGCAACCTGCCTAAGTTGGGCTTTTATGTCCAGGGAGGCTATGGAAAACCCGGTTTAAACATGTTGAAAGATGAATTTACTACTTTCTATATAGGCGGATTCAAGTTGAGCTGGAGTTTGGGTGGTTTTTATTCGATGAAAAACAACTTCCGTAAGATAGATATCAATCAGAAAATGGTTGATGTGCAAAAAGAAACCTTTCTTTTCAACAGCAAACTGAAGGTTTCGCAACAACAAAACGAAATGGATAAAATCAAGGCCATTTTAAACGAGGACAACGAAATTATTACGCTTCGCAATAACATTAAAAAGGCTGCCGAGGTGAAAGTGGACAATGGTATACTCTCAGTGAGCGATTTAATCCGTGAAATTAATGCCGCTAACCTCGCAATTCAGGATAAATCTCTTCACGAAATCCAACTGCTGATGGCTTGGTATAACCTTAAATACACTTTGAATAATTAAAAATTAAGAATTAATAATTAAAAATGAGATATGAGAACTTTTAAAACACAAATAAATAGAAACGTTCAGTTTATAGTAATAATCGTTGCATTGTTGCTACAGTCTTGTGGCAGTTCGAAGAAACATTCCGATGCTTCGGGCACATTCGAAGCCACGGAAGTGATAGTTTCAGCAGAGGCTACCGGTAAGATACTTGCATTTGACATTCAGGAAGGACAAACCCTCGAAGCCAATCAGAATATTGGTTATATCGATAGTCTGCAACTGTATTTAAAGAAGAAACAACTGCTTACTACTATGAAATCAGCCGAAAGTCGCCGCCCCGACATCAGGAAACAAATTGCCGCTTTGGAAGAGCAATTCAAAACGGCTCAAAACGAAAAGAAAAGGTTCGAAAAGTTAGTGAAAGCCAATGCTGCCAATCAAAAACAATTGGATGATATCAACGCTCAAATAGCCGTGCTTGAGAAACAATTGATAGCCCAACAGTCCACTTTGACTAACACTACCACCGGCATCAGTGAAGATGTCTCCGGCGTAGAACTTCAGGTAGAACAATTGAACGACCAACTGAAAAAGTGTGTGATTATGAATCCCATCAAGGGAACGGTCTTGGTAAAATACGCCGAACAAAACGAAATGACCATGCAAGGCAAAGCTCTTTATAAGATTGCCGATACCGAAAACATGTTGCTTCGGGCTTACATCACCTCCACTCAGCTTAATAAGTTGAAGATGGGTCAAACCGTAAAAGTCTTATCCGATTTTGGCGAAAACGACACCAAAGAATACAAAGGCACTATCGTTTGGATATCCTCCAAAGCCGAATTCACCCCCAAAACTATTCAAACCAAAGACGAACGTGCCAATCTTGTCTATGCCGTTAAGATTGCGGTGAAAAACGATGGCTTATTAAAGATAGGGATGTACGGGGAAATGGCAATTGAGAATTGACAGTTGACAATTGACAGTTGACAATTGACAATGGACAATTGACAGTTGACAATTGACAATGGACAATTGACAATGGATAATTGATAATTAAAAATAAATAGGATGAAGAATAATATTGTTATGGATAAATCGTATGCTTTTGCGCTTAGGGTGATTAAAGCATATAAGTTTTTGAGTATAGAGCAGCGGGAATTTGTTTTATCTAAGCAGTTGTTGAAAAGCGGGACTTCTATTGGGGCATTGATTAAAGAAGCTGAACATGCTCAATCTAAAGCTGATTTCATTAATAAAATGAATGTTGCTTTAAAAGAAGCAAATGAGACTGAATATTGGCTAATGCTGCTTAAGGATACTGACTATCTTGATGAAAAAACTTTTATTTCCATTGTAAACGATTGCAAAGAAATCATTCGCTTACTCATTAGCATTGTAAAAACCTCAAAAGAATTACATGGAAAAAAATAATTCAATTGTAAATTCCTCATTGTCAACCCCCCATTGTCAACTGTCAACTGTCAATTGTCAATTAATCAGTAAAAGCTACAAAGATGTTATTGCTTTAAAGGAAATTAGCATCTCCATTGACAAGGGCGAAATCTTTGGAATCATCGGACCTGACGGAGCAGGGAAAACAAGTCTCTTTCGCATTCTGACTACTTTAATATTGGCTAATGCTGGAACCGCTTCTGTCGATGGCTTTGATGTGGTGAAGGATTATAAAGAAATTCGCAAGAGAGTGGGCTATATGCCCGGGCGTTTTTCTTTGTATCAGGACTTAACCGTTGAGGAAAACCTCAGTTTCTTTGCCCGTGTTTTCAAGACCAGTATCGAAGAAAACTATCATCTAATTAAAGGCATCTATCAACAAATCGAACCTTTCAAAAACCGTCGTGCAGGAGACTTATCCGGTGGGATGAAACAGAAACTGGCTTTGAGTTGTGCATTGATTCATAAACCTTCCGTCCTATTTCTCGATGAACCCACCACAGGAGTAGACCCTGTTTCAAGAAAAGAATTCTGGGTGATGCTGAAAGATTTACAGAAACAAGGCATCACCATTCTGGTTTCAACGCCTTATATGGATGAAGCCACCCTTTGCGACAGGATTGCCCTCATCATGAACGGGGAAATATTAAAGATAGACACTCCGCAGAAAATGGTCGATCAATTTGCCAAAACCCTTTTGGGTGTGCAAAGCAAAGATATGCAGCGTCTGTTAACTGATTTGCGATTATATCCACAAGTACAGTCTTGCTTCGCTTTTGGCGATGTTCATCATGTTACTTTGAATAATGTTGATTGGTCGAAAGATGATTTAACGAAGTATTTGACTGAAAAAGGTCATCAGGATATCATCATAAACCCCATCAAAGCGGGTATTGAAGATTGTTTTATGGATTTAGGCATAGCTACTCCAAATCATTCAAATTAAAAGACGATGAACGATAATATAATTCAATCGAATCCAATAAAACCTTCAACTGAAAAGGTAATCAAAGTGGAAAACCTGGTAAAACGCTTTGGTTCTTTCACAGCAGTGGATCATATTTCTTTTGAAGTGGAGAAAGGGGAGATATTTGGTTTCCTTGGAGCCAATGGAGCCGGGAAAACTACTGCCATGCGTATGCTTTGCGGACTAAGTAAACCCACTTCCGGCAAGGGACAAGTGGCAGGCTTTGATATTGAAAAAGAAGCTGAGAAAGTCAAAGCCAGTATTGGCTATATGAGTCAAAAGTTTTCTCTTTATAATGACCTTAAGGTATGGGAGAACATTCGTTTGTTTGCAGGTATTTATGGAATGCCAAAGAATGAAATTGCTGAGAAGACCGATGCTTTGCTAAATAGCCTTCAGTTCGAGAGCGAAAGGAATACCCTTGTAAAAGCCCTTCCCTTAGGATGGAAACAAAAGCTTGCTTTCTCCGTTTCTATCTTTCATAATCCTAAGGTGGTTTTCCTTGATGAGCCAACCGGCGGTGTTGACCCTGCTACCCGCCGACAATTCTGGGAACTTATCTATAATGCTACTACTAAAGGCATCACCGTTTTCGTAACCACCCATTATATGGACGAAGCTGAATATTGCAACCGCGTTTCCATTATGGTGGATGGCAGGATTGATGCTCTCGACACGCCTAAGAACCTGAAAGAGCAATTTAATGCCAGTAATATGGACGAAGTATTTCATCAATTAGCCCGTAAGGCACAACGCAGTGAATAAAATAAACTTAGGCCTATGAAAAACACCAATCCTTTCAGACAATTCATCGAAAAACGCTTTGCTTTCTTGCATAAAAGTTCCTTTCTTGCCTTTGTGCAGAAGGAATTTTATCACATTTTCCGGGATACCCGCACTATGCTTATCTTATTGGGTATGCCTATCATTCAGATTATACTGTTTGGTTTTGCCATTACAACTGAAGTGAAGAATGCGCAGATTGCCATTTACGATCCTTCAAACGACATTGCCACTCACCAAATAACCGACCGCATTAAAACAAGTCAGTATTTCGATTTGGTGAAATACATTAAGAATCCTGCAGAAATTAATTCTGTTTTCAAGGATGGGAAAGTGGGTTTGTTGATTGTTTTTGGCGAACACTTTAATGAGAACTTAATGCATACAGGGAAAGCACAGATTCAAATCATTGCCGATGCCACCGATCCTAATATTGCTACCACGCTAACCTTTTATGCCAGCTCTATCATCAACTCCTATCAACTTGATATGATGAAACAGCTTAAAATTCCTTATCAAATTCAACCGGAGGTAAAACTTTTATACAATCCTCAGATGAAAGGAGCTTTTAATTTCGTTCCGGGTGTGTTGGGAATGATTTTGATGCTCATTTGTGCTATGATGACCTCCATTGCCATCGTTCGTGAGAAAGAAATGGGCACGATGGAAGTCCTTTTAGTCTCACCCATGAAACCTATCCTCATCATCATTGCCAAAACCATTCCTTATTTCGTTATTTCTTTTGTAAACTTAATCACGGTTTTGTTGCTTTCAGTCTTTGTTTTGAATATCCCTGTGGCAGGCAGTTTATTTTGGGTTATTATGGTGTCATTGCTATTCATTTTTGTTTCTCTTTCGTTGGGAATGTTGGTTTCCACGCTCACCAATTCGCAAATGACCGCCATGCTGGTCTCGGGCATGGTGTTTATGATGCCGGTGATGCTCCTTTCGGGAATGATTTATCCAACAGAGAACATGCCGGTTCCACTTGAGATTGTTTCCAATATCATTCCGGCAAAATGGTTTATCATTTCCATCAAAAATCTAATGATAAAAGGACTTGGCATTACCTCTGTTCTTAAAGAAGTAGCCATTCTCAGCTCAATGGCTGTTGTTTTGATAGCTATTAGTTTGAAAAAGTTTAAAAAGAGGTTGGAATAATTGTTGGAAGAATTAATAATGAATAATTAAGAATTAATAATGAGAAGAAAAATGAATAATGTTGATAATTGATAATATAAAATGAAAGAAAACAATGTAATAAAAGAAAAATCATACTTGTTTGCATTACATGTAATTCGGGTATACAAAGTCTTAAGTTCTGAACAAAGAGAGTTTGTTCTTTCAAAACAAATGCTTAGGAGCGGAACTTCAATTGGCGCTAATATCAGAGAAGCTGAATTTGGTCAATCTAAAACAGATTTCATTCATAAACTCAGCATTTCGCTTAAAGAAGCTAATGAAACCGAATATTGGTTAATGCTTCTCAAGGATTCAGGATATATTGATGAGAAAACCTTTAATTCAATAGTGTATGAATGTATTGAATTGAAGAGATTGCTCACAAGCATTATAAATACAGCAAAAAGGAATAATTAATAATGTACAATTAAGAATTAAAGGTAGACAATTAATAATGAACAATTAATAATTAATAATGAAGGAAAAATCAACACCTTCCATATTTAAGTAAAACATTTAAACCTATGAATACAACCATTCCAAATTCAGTCAAAATTTTCTTCCTATTATTAATTCTTCATTATTAATTTTTAATTGAAAAAAGCCCCATGAAAATAACACCTCGAATTTTCCCACTCCCTTGTTTTTCATTATTAATTCTTCATTATTAATTCTTAATTATGATTAATTTTCTATTAGTAAAAGAATTCAAGCAAATCCTTCGCAATCCTTTTTTGCCGAAGATTATTTTCATCTTTCCGGTTGTTATGTTGATAATTCTTCCGTGGGCTGCCAACTTCGAAATTAAGAACATCAACCTGAATGTGGTGGATAATGACCATAGTACTTATTCGAAGCGTTTGACGGATAAGATTGCTTCTTCCGGTTATTTTATCATTGCTGATGTTTCGCATAATTACACCGAAGCCCTTCATCAGATAGAAACTGATAAAGCGGATGCTATTCTCGAGATACCTCTTGACTTTGAGCAGGATTTGGTGAAGGAACATAGTGTAAAGCTCATGATTTCTGCCAATGCGGTGAATGGAACCAAGGGGGGACTAAGTACGGCTTATCTTTCAGGCATCATTACCGACTTTGCTGCTGATGTTAGAAGCGAATGGGTGCAAACCGACAAGATAACTGCTGCTCCCCTCATCGAAATCGTTTCGCAAAACTGGTTTAATCCCCATCTTAATTACAAAATCTTTATGGTGCCTGCGATTATGGTGATGCTGATGACTATAATGGCTGGTTTTCTTCCTGCTCTTAACATCGTTAGCGAAAAAGAAGCCGGCACCATAGAGCAAATCAATGTGAGTCCGGTCTCGAAGTTTACCTTTATTCTTTCGAAGCTAATCCCTTATTGGATTATCGGTTTCATTGTGCTGACACTTGCTTTTGGAATAGCATTTTTGTTGTACGGCTTGGTTCCTTTGGGACATTTCTATACCATATATTTCTATGCTGCCATCTATATTTTAGCCATTTCGGGTTTTGGGCTGGTGGTTTCGAACTATTCGCAAACTATGCAGCAAGCAATGTTTGTGATGTATTTCTTTATGCTTATCGTAATCATCCTTAGCGGATTGTTTACTCCCATCAACTCCATGCCGCAATGGGCACAGAACCTTACCATCTTTAATCCCCTAAAATATTTTATGCAGGTGATGCGCCTTGTTTATCTGAAAGGCAACAATATCACCGAACTTCCCACTCAGTTCATTGCACTGGGTTCTTTTGCGGTATTCTTTAATGTTTGGGCGGTGTTGAGTTATCAGAAGAAGAAGTGATGATGTTTGTGCTTTTCTGTCCCTGCTATTCAGCTAACTTTTTTTATCAATAATTTCTTTTCATGACATAACCTGTCTGATAATTCAAATTTTATAAGACAACAATAACATCCAATAATTAAGCATCATATTGGGAGCGGCAATCTGATCGGAGTTTGGGAATCCTATTTTTGTCTCAATACTCATTAAATGTTTATTGTAATTAAAATTATAACCAAAGCCGGCTTGAAAACCATAACAAATTCTGGTGGTTGGAAATGGATTGCAAATGGTTGTGTTGCTTACTAAGTCAGAACTACCTTGAGGAATAATTTTAATAACATCTTCTCTTCCATTTGAAGATTTTTGAATCCAACCACCCCAATAAAACCCAAAATTGATAAATAAACGTTGTTTTTTCCCGAAATAAACCTTAGGCATTACCGATAACTGGAGGATGGTTCCACTTAATTCATAATCAAAATATTCTTCAATAATATCCCAATTGGTAAAGTTCCTGTAATACCAATAATTATACCTTAGATGTTGCCGGGTATGAAAAACGTCCAAATCAAATTTTAAGGAAATATTTTGCCATAACCCAATCTCATAAAAAGCATTGGATGTAAAACCGGCTTTATAATTGTTGTCGAAAGTTAGCTCATATTCAGATGCATTGCTGACCCAACCCGGAACAAATTTGGTAAATGCCATTCCCAACCCAACCCCATAGTGCGGCTTTTTGATTGTGCTGATCGTATCAGGCTTTGATTGGCAATACGAATTGGTGATTAAAAGCGAACTACAAAAAAGCAGTCCCAGTAAATCTAATTTGAAAAAAGCTGAAGATTTGCTGAGCATCAACCAATGCTTATTACTAAAATCAATTTTTGAAATAAAATAATATGTAAACTTCCTTAGCATTTATCTACTTTTAAGTATACTTTAGTAACTCCAAAAACACAAACAAATCCATTCCAAAATCATTTTCTTCAAGTCATAAAATCAATTAATCACTAAACTACCAATTTAAATCACCGTTTATCTACATTATCAACAATTTACATCAAGTTCAATTCAAATTCTTCAATATGCTTTGGGAGACTTGGAGAATTGATCTTTTATAAAACACTGAAAGGTAATTGCTGATTACCTTTCATTTCTTCTCTAAAAGCCACTAATAAAAATGATTTTATAATTTAATCTTGTTCTTTTACCAATAATGATAATTATCGCAAAGCAGAAGTTTTCAAGAAAAATTTACAGATTTGAAATGGCAGGAATAAAAACAAGATCTAAAGTTTAACCAGTAAAACAATCTTAGTCCCATTTCTATTGATATCTACAGAAACTGCTTTACCGGGCTCCAACTGACGGAGGCGTACCATATATTCTTCAATATCGGCAACGCTTTTCCCATCAATGGCAGTGATGATATCTCCTTTTTCGATTCCACCTTTGTTTGCCGGACCATCCTTTTTAACGCCTTCAACTAACAGACCTTTCGAAGAGGTAGAATTAGACACATCGGGGATAATGCCTAAGGTTACTTTTAAAGAAGACCGATTGCTGTTGCTTCCCGTATAGGTTACATTTGCCGGATTGTAGGTGATGTTGCCCTGATAATTGATAATATCGTCCAGTAACTCAATAGAAAAATTCATTACACTCGTGCAACCCTGATAGTTGATTTTTGATGGATGATCCAAAGGAGTATGATAATCGAAATGCACTCCTGTGGTAAGAAACATCACCGGTATATTTTGCCCAAAGAAAGTAGCATGATCGGATGGTCCATATCCGTCGGGCGAATAGGTAACATTAATGCTATCATATTTAAGGTGTTTTGGAGTTATCGCTTTGAATTCCAATGCGGTCTCCGAACCACTTACCGAAAGGGTAGGATTATCAGTTTTCAAACGACCCACCATAT
>JBAWXL010000135.1:0-12267 GCA_037144095.1 Bacteroidota bacterium | reverse complement strand
TCGTTTGATTTAATGTGATAAATGCCCGGATTGGTGTTCGAACTATCGTAAGTTGAGTGTTCCTGAGTTTGAAGATACATCAGGTTTTTTTGAGGCGTACAACCCGAAAACACAAATAAAATTAGTATTGGAAGGCAGAGGCACGTCCAAATCAGTTTTTTCTTATAATTCATCGTTGCTTAATATGTTGATGATAGTGTGATATTATTTGAATTGGCAAAGGTAAAAATAATTTTACAGCTTGGAGGGTTTTTTAATAAAGATAGGGATATTTAGGCAAGAGTTAGATGAAAAAAATCTTTAAAAACATAATCATTCCAAAAGTGGATGCCCTTAGAAAATTGAAAAACTGTTAGTTTTAGAAACAGAATGATGTTTTATTTTGAAAAGAATATCCGGCAATTACATATCAAAACGCAATGTTTAAAAAATAAAAATCGCTTTATAAGGATGAAAAAAACAGTTTTTAGGCGAATAATATTTTCTATTACTCACATCATTTCATTCAATAATAAAATTATGTAAGAAGTAAATATAAAACAATAATGAATTCAGATATTATTAAACATCAACAATCTAACAAAACAATTGAATATTTTTAATTGAAAATAAAACGCTTTAATTTTAATGTTTATTTATAATATTGAATCAGAAATTCAATTAGAAATAAAGAATATTCAGTAAAACTTAAAACCTATTCAGAAGCCAATTTAATATTATTATATTTATATCTGAATCATTTTATTATTTTACTGAATAAATATAATTTTTATTTGAATAGAATAAATCTTATTCTTAAGTAATATTATTTATAGATGAATTATTAATATTAAATTCTGAATAAAATATATCTACATATAAATCAATTAAATATATGTTAGAAATAATAATATATAATTCTGAATAAATTATATCATAAAATATATGTATATTTGCAGCAAATATTTTGAAGAAATACCTTATTGTCAATGAATCAAGAAAAAACAGTAGTCAGGCTTTATAATTTTTCTGACGGCATCTTAGGTGATAAAGCTAAACAAACGGTACGGCATATTGACCGCGATTTCACCTTCTTTCAACAGCGCGGTGTTACAACTTTGCGTATCAATGCGTTCAATGCAAACATTATTGCATTTGCTAATATGCCTTCCGACCCTGAATTGAAGGGTGAGGTAACGATTGCGACTGAACTTAAGGACAAATTTGCCGAACAACTGCGAACCCAAATTCGCGGCATTCGCATGATTGTTGAAAACACTTTTGGTTTGAAACATAGTTCGTATCGTATGTATAAGTTTGATCAGATGTATAATACATCCGACGAGAAGCTTCACCGTCTGGCGCGCACTGTGGTGAAACTTGCCACAATTCAGCTTCCAAAGCTCGCAGCCGAAGGGCTTACGCAAACCATGATTAACAATCTGAAATCGGTTGACGAAGATTTTGATTCAGCCATCGACGATCAAATTTTGGCTATACGCAAACGCGACATTCAAACCGTCGAGCGCATCGAAACCGGCAATCTAATCTATCGCGAAATGCGCAAACTGTGCAACATTGGCAAAGACCTTTTTGCCAATGTCAATTCTGCACTCTATAATACTTATCTGATTTACAATACTCCTTCCGGAAAAGCACCCAAAAAGGGCACTTTTGGAAGCATGTCGGGCGTGGTGACAAGTTCTAAAACCCAAAAGCCCATCGAAGGCGTGCAAATTCATTATTCTAAAACTGAAAAACCCATCATAACCGACAAGGCAGGCGAATATTCGAATGATGTTGTAAAACTAAAATGTACTACTTTCACCGCTACTCACCCCGATTTTAAAGACTTTAAGGGGAGTTTCAGCATTCTTCCTGATGCTGAAATTGTGTATGATTTTATAATGGAGCCCAAGGATTAAACATCAAAACAGAAAATCAAGGCTTCAAATCCGTCAAAATCTACTTCATCTTTCTGATTTTTTATTTGTTTTTGATTAGTTGAAAATGAGAATAATTATCACATTCTAATAAAACTTCTAATTTTACAAAACCAAAACGATTAAAATATCTCTCAAATGAACTCTTTCGAAGCCTTTTCACCTGTTCCTATAGAAACGCTTTTCCATTTAATTCAAACTGATTTCAGCCTTCATCAGGAAATATTCGGCATACCCGAAAGTTTGTTTTTTAATCCCGACATCAGCCCCGATATTTCAATGAAAATGTTCGGGAAGAAGCTGCAAACGCCCATAGGAGTTGCCGCCGGACCCCATACACAGATGGCGCAAAATATCATTTCGGCATGGTTATGCGGCGCACGTTATATCGAATTGAAAACCATTCAAACGCTTGATGAACTCGAAATTTCTAAACCTTGCATCGACATGCAGGACGAAGGCTACAATTGCGAATGGTCGCAGGAGCTTCGCATTGAAGAATCTATAGACGAGTATGTAAAAGCCTGGGTTCTCATCCATTTGCTTCATTATAAATTTGGGTTTAAAAGTTCCTCGCCCGGAGTCATTTTCAATATGAGCGTGGGTTATAATTATGAAGGGATACTGAAAGATAATGTGCAGAAGTTTTTGCAAAGCATGTCCGATTGCAGTGTGTTGAAAAATGAAATGATGGATAAATTGAGTGCTTTTTACCCTGCCATTCGTCAAATTGAAATACCCGATCGCATTTCCGATAATATTACCCTGAGCACCATGCATGGTTGTCCTCCCGATGAAATTGAAAAAATCGGACATTATTTATTGGATGAAAAACGTTTGCATACCCTCATAAAATTAAATCCTACTCTGCTGGGAAAAGTAGAACTCCGAAAGATATTAAACGAAACCCTGCAATTTAAAACCCATGTTCCCGACCTTGCTTTCGAGCACGATTTGAAATATGCAGATGCAATTGGAATCATTCAACGCCTGCAACATACCGCTGAAAAGCAAAAGCTGTTTTTTGGGGTCAAGCTTACTAATACCCTCGAGAGTTTAAATCACAAAAACATTTTCCCTGCCAAAGAAAGCATGATGTATATGAGTGGAAGAGCCTTGCATCCCATCAGTATTCTGGTGGTGAAAAAGTTGCAAAATGAGTTTGAAGGAAAACTCAATATTTCTTTTTCTGCCGGTGCCGATTGTTTCAACATTACCGATATACTTGCCTGCAATCTGAAGCCGGTTACTATTTGTTCCGATATTCTGAAACCCGGTGGCTACGGGCGCTTGCAACAATATGTCGAAAATCTTTGTTCCGATATGCAGGCTTTGAATTCTAATTCCATTGAAGATTTAGCTTTAAAAAAAGCTACTGACACCAATTTTGAAATTGCTGCTTTGATTAATATAAATCGCTATGCAAATGAAGTTCTAAACAATAAAGCATTTCGTAAGAATCCCTATGCTGAACCCAATATCAAAACCAATCTTACTTTAGGGCTATTCGATTGCATTCATGCACCTTGTGTGGATACTTGTCCGACCAATCAGGACATCCCTGACTATTTATATCATACCGCAAATCGCGATTTTTATAAAGCTTTTGAAACTATTTTACTGAAAAATCCTTTTCCAAATGTGTTGGGAATGGCTTGCGACCATCTTTGTCAGGCAAAATGCACCCGCATCAATTACGATTCTTCTATTTTAATTCGTGAAGTAAAACGTTTTATTTCTGAAATTGCCGGAAACAGCAAGCTTCCTGGAAACATAAATCATAATGGCTTGAAAGTAGCTATCATTGGTGGCGGACCTTCAGGTTTATCCTGTTCTTTTTATTTAAAACTTGCCGGTTTCGAAGTTGATGTTTACGAAACCAAAGATATTGCCGGCGGTATGATAGCCGATGCTATTCCTTCTTTCCGCTTGTCGGAAACCGCAATTCATAAAGACATTGAGCGGATTATTTCTCTTGGGGTGAAGATGCATTATAATACCCATGTCGGGAAAGAGCTTTTCGAGAAATTCAAAACAGATTATCATTACATCTATCTTGCCATTGGTGCTCAAACTGCCAAAAAACTCAATATTGAAAACGAAGAAGTAACAGGAGTTGTCGACCCGCTTCAGTTTTTATCTGCTATCAAAAGAGAAGTTGATTTCCATATTGGGAAAAACATAGTTGTTGTTGGTGGGGGAAACACTGCAATGGATGTTGCCCGAACGGCTTTACGCAAGGCTGGAAACGATGGAAAGGTAACCGTTTTGTACAGAAGAACGCGAAGCGAAATGCCTGCCGATGCTGACGAAATCACCGACCTTTTAAAGGAAGGAATTGAAATACTTGAACTCACTGCACCCGAAAAAATAATTTCAGAAAACGGAAAAGTTTCTGCTTTACTTTGCTCGAAAATGAAGCTTGGCGAAAAGGACACATCCGGCAGGGCAAAACCTATTAAGATTGAAGGTTCTGACTTCGTTTTTGAATGTGATACCATTATTCCTGCCCTCGGACAAGATAGAATTGCTCCATTTTCCACTGATTCGGAACTAAATGCCAACCCCAAAACTGGTGAGACTAAAATCCCCCATGTATATATTGGCGGCGATGCCCGAGATGGTGCGGCAACTATTGTGAAAGCTGTGGGTGATGGAAGAAAAACAGCCGAAAACATTATTGAAGCAGCGGTCAAACATCGCGGAATTGAAACAAATCAAACCCAAAAACTTGTTTCGTATTCCGATTTAATGTTGAAAAAATCTAAGCGGAAACAGGGTTTTAATGCAGAAGAATTACATTTGAATGAAGGTATTTCATTTAATCTTGTTAACCGCACCCTAACAGAAGAAGAAGCCGTTTCGGAAGCTTCACGATGCTTATATTGCGATGCACTTTGCAGTGTTTGCGTAACGGTATGTCCAAACCGTGCCAACCAAACATATTTTATTGAACCTCTCGAAATACAACTAAAAAAAGCAACCAAAACCAATGATAGAGTTAAACTGATGGAAGATGTCACTTTCAGTCTAAGCCAACAATATCAGGTGTTGAATATTGGAAATTTCTGCAATGCCTGTGGAAATTGCACAACTTTTTGCCCCACTTCCGGTGCTCCTTTTCAGGATAAACCCCGCTTTATGCTCAACCGGGAAAGCTTTGAAATGGAAGAAAATGCATATTTTTTCGAGTCTTCTAATAAGCTAATCAAAAAAAACGGAGCCGTTTTCCATCATCTTTACTTTGATGGCGATAACTATATCTACGAAAATGAACAGGCCAAAGCCTTTTTCTCCAAGAATAATTTCGAATTAATGCAAGCCGATTTAATAAATACTGATGAAATAAGTTTTTTTGAGGCTGCCGAAATGTATGTATTGCTAAAGTCTGTTAAAACGGAAAACTTGAAGATGATGTAATGATTATTTAATGTTGACTTGAAAATGTTATTTTGTTTTCAGACAAATTAAGCTAGTCAACAATTGTGTTATGCTAAGTAATAGCAAAATAAAGGTTGAAATTTAAATTATATTGAGATAACACAGGAATTAAGTACTTTTGTTTTCTCATTAAAGAACTAAAATTTATACCATGATCACTATATCCGACAAAGTTGTAAATGCTGATGTGCTGAAAAAAGCCATCGTCCGCTTCCGCGAGAGGAAGATTGTGATGCCTACCTTTGCTCAAATGCGCAATCCAGAGCTCGTTCCCGATAAAATTAAAGCTACATTAAAAACAATTGGTCTTTGGGATAAACATCCTGCAAATCTGTTTCGCATTACATGGAAAAACGAACCCGTTGCTAAAGGTGGCTTATACGGTGGTGTGAATTACATTGAAATTCCATCGGAAATCACCGGTGTGCAAGCAAGAATAGTGTTGCTTGTTGGAAAATACTTCCCTACCGGGGCGCATAAAGTGGGTGCTGCCTATGGTTGTCTTGCCCCACGCATCCTCACCGGGGAATTCGATCCTACTTACCATAAAGCCGTTTGGCCCAGCACCGGTAATTATTGCCGTGGCGGTGCTTTCGATTCTTATTTAATGGGGGTTACAGCCGTAGCCATCCTTCCCGAAGAGATGAGTAAGGAACGTTTTTCGTGGCTAAAAGAAATTGGTGCTGAGGTGATTGCCACCGCGGGTTGCGAATCGAATGTAAAGGAAATTTACGATGCTTGTTGGGATATCAGACGTAACCGTCCTGATTGTGTTATCTTTAATCAGTTTGATGAATTTGGAAATCCTTGCTGGCACTACAATGTTACTGCTCCTGCAGCAGAGGAAGTGTTCAACCATTTGAAATCTGAAAACGGAAAACTGGCGGCTTATGTTTCGGCAACAGGTTCTGCGGGAACGATAGGTGCGGGCGATTATCTGAAAAAACAATTCCCTCAGATGAAAATTGTGGCATCTGAAGCCCTACAATGTCCAACGCTTTTGAACAATGGGTTTGGGGGACATCGCATCGAAGGTATTGGCGACAAGCATGTCCCTTGGGTGCATAATACCAAAAACACCGATATGATAACCGCCATTGACGATGAAGATTGCATGCGAATTTTCCGTTTGTTCAATGAAGCCGATGGCAAAAACTATCTTCGTTCATTAGGTCTTGATGCCACCTTTGTTGATTCTCTTGGATTGTTGGGCATTTCGGGTATTTCGAACATGCTTTCTGCCATTAAAGCAGCCAAGTATTACGAAATGACGAATGATGATATCATCCTTACTTTAGCCACTGATTCTGCCGAAATGTACCAATCGCGTTTGGAAGAATTAACTCTTGAAAAAGGCACTTACAATTCAACTCAGGCAGTTAAGGACATGGAAAAATGTTTGTTGGGACAAGGAACAGACCATCTGAAAGAACTGAATTATTACGACCGGAAAGCCATTCATAATCTAAAATATTTCACCTGGATTGAACAACAGGCAAAAGAAATCGACGACTTGAATCAACTCTGGTACGACCGTACTATTTGGGACAATATGCTGCAACAAGCTAATAAATGGGACGAAATGATTAACGAATTTAACGAGGCCACCGGCGTTCTTAAATCATTATAATCATTCTCGAAAAAGATGAAGCCCAAGTTTATATATGAATGTGTCGATTGTGGAAAACAAATTCCTGCAGAAGGAATAGTTTATATCTGTCTCGATTGTAGCTGCAAACAATTGCCCAATCAACCTCCCCTTGGGGTGCTTAAAACCCTATATGATTACGAAAGCCTCCAAAAGTATTCATTTGAAGAGCTAAAAGCGAACTTATTTCTTGATGTGTTACCTGTCAATCATAAGGAAAGTTTTAGCTTTCTTAAGGTAGGAGAAACTCCATTATATAAAGTTGACCAACTTAACGAAAATAATTTAGGGTTTCAATTGTATTTGAAAGACGATTCACAAAACCCTACTTTTTCTTTTAAAGACAGGGCATCTTCTATAGTTTCGGCTTATGCAAAAGAGCATAACATCCATACCCTAGTGGCAGCCTCTACCGGTAATGCCGGTTCATCTTTGGCTGGTATTTGTGCTTCGCAAAAACAAAAAGCCATCATCTTTGCTCCGGCATCGGCTCCCAAAGCCAAACTTACGCAAATAGTGATGTATGGTGCGACCCTTGTTCCTGTTGATGGTAATTATGATATGGCTTTCGATTTAAGCATAGAAGCATCAAAACTTTTTGGATGGTATAATCGGAACACTGCATTTAATCCTTTAACAATTGAAGGAAAGAAGACCGTTTCTTTTGAATTGTTTGATCAATTACAGCAACAAATTCCAGATAAAATATTTGTTCCGGTGGGAGATGGAGTGATAATTTCAGGATTGTATAAAGGCTTTGAAGATTTACTTCGCATCGGTATTATTGACAAAATGCCTGTGATTGTTGCCGTGCAGGCTGAAGGAAGTTGCAATATTGTACAAAACTTGAAAACCTCAGTCTTTGAATCCATTTCTTCAAACACCATTGCTGATTCTATTTCCGTGGATATTCCCCGAAACTTCTTCATGGCAAAACAATTCCTCACAACTTATTCAGGTGAATCCTGTATTGTTAGCGATAAAGATATCCTCGACGCATCCGTTTTATTAAGCCGAAACACAGGCATCTTTTCTGAACCTGCCGCTGCTGCTTCTTTTGCAGGAATGTTGCAGTATAAAGAAAATGGTTTGTTGAATGCTGATGAAAAAGTAGTGGTTCTGCTGACCGGAAGTGGATTGAAAGACCTCAATTCAGTTCAGAAAATCATTTCCATCCCGCAGGCAGTGAAGCCGGATATGGAAAGCCTTATGGAGTTTCTGAAGGATAAAAGTATTTGAGCTAATTCCATTTTTGCAGCAAAATATTCTTTAATTTTATCCTCAAATCAATATTCCATGATACAGTTTACACTCAACGGAAAACCCATAGAATATAAAAGCAATGAAGAAATATCCTTACTAAGCTTTCTGCGGCTTCAGCAGGGCATTACTTCGGTCAAGGACGGATGTTCTGCCCAATCGGCATGTGGGGCTTGTATGGTGGAGGTTAACGGAGAAGCTAAGTTATCCTGTGTTACTTTAATGAAAAAACTCCAGGGTGCAGAGGTTATTACTATGGAAGGGGTTCCTCAACCGATTAAGGATATTCTTGCCAAAGCCTACGTTGAAAAAGGGGCTGTGCAATGTGGATTTTGTACTCCAGGCTTCTTGATGCGAACCAAAGTCTTGCTACAGAAAAATCCGCTTCCAACAAAAGAAGAAATCAAGCAAGCATTGACACTAAACCTTTGTCGTTGCACCGGATATATTAAAATTATTGAAGCCATCGAACTAGCAGCAAAAAGTCTGCATGAAAATATACCAGTGGAATACACACCCAATACCGGGGATGTGGGCACCTCTTATCCAAAATATCAGGCTTATCAGACCGCCATTGGAGAAAGAAAGTTTGTAAATGACATGACATTTGATGGAATGGCTCACGGGGCATTGCTTTTCAGTGCACATCCACGAGCAAAAGTGACTAAAATAGATATCACAGAAGCAGAGAAATTAGTAGGCGTTCAAAGGATCTTTACCGATAAAGATGTCCCGGGTGAAAAGATGATTGGATTGATTTATCAGGATTGGCCCTTGATGATAGGTGAAGGTGAAACTACACGATATATTGGGGATGTAATTGCTGGAGTAGTTGCCGACACAGAAGAAATAGCCCGAAAAGCAACCAATCTAATCAAAGTAGATTATGAGGTACTAACTCCAGTAACCGACCCTTTTGATGCCATGAAAGAAGATTCCCCTCAGGTACATCCCAATCATATAAATCTGCTTGAAAACTGCAAGGTATATCGTGATGGTGATGCGGAAAAGATCTTGAAAGAATCGGCTTATGTGGCAAAAGGTTTTTATACTACTCAGCGTATTGAACATGCTTTTCTTGAAACTGAAGCCGCCATTGCCCTTCCCGAAAAGGATGGAATACATCTATATACCAACGGACAGGGAATATATGTCGACAGAAAGCAAGTAGCCAAAATCCTTGGGCTTCCTGAAGAGAAGGTGCATGTAACTTTAGTCCCAACGGGAGGTGGTTTTGGAGGAAAAGAAGATATGACAGTTCAGGGACATACCGCATTGTTTGCTTATCTTTTACAGAAACCCGTTAAGGTGGTGCTTTCACGGGAAGACTCCATCAGGATGCATCCCAAACGACATCCTGTTTTTATGGATATTGCCATAGGTTGCGATGCAAAAGGAATGTTCACGGCAGCAAAGGTGATGGCGGTTGGGGATAGTGGTGCTTATGCTTCTGTGGGTACAAAAGTGATGGAACGCGTTGCAGGGCATGCCACCGGTGGATACTATTTCCCGACTGTAAATCTTGAAGCCAAAACCGTTTATACCAACAATATTCCGAGCGGAGCCATGAGGGGTTTTGGTGCGAATCAGGCGGCTTTTGCTTTAGAAAGTTGTATTGATGAACTTTGCAAAATGAATGGTTTCGACCGTTGGCAAATTCGTTATGATAATGCACTGGATAATGGTAAAAGGACTTCTACCGGACAATTGTTAAAGTCTGGTGTGTGCATAAAAGCTTGTTTAGAAAAACTAAAACCATATTACGATGCAGCCCGTTTTAAAGGGCTTGCCTGTGGCATTAAAAACTCAGGTGTGGGCAATGGAATGCTGGATGATAGTGATGTCATCATTAAAATCATTTCAGAAACGAAAGTGGAACTTCACCATGGTTGGACAGAAATGGGTCAGGGGATACACAATATGGCAATTCAAACCCTGCATCACGAAACAGGGATTGCTCCCGAGATAGTAGACGTATTTGTCGATACCAATGCCGCTATTCCAACCGGAATGACCACTTCTTCAAGAGCAACGGCACTGTTAGGTCTTGCTATTATCGATGCATCAAAACAAATAAAGAAAGATCTTGAACATCATAACCTAAAACAATTAACGGGGAATACTTATAAAGGAAATTATACCTGCGATTGGACCACCAAACCCGGTGCAGATGTGAAGGAAGTGATTACCCATTATTCGTATGGCTATGCTGCACAATTGGTCATATTAGATGATGCCGGTGAAATAGAGACAGTGTATGCTGCCCACGATGCCGGAAAAATAATGAATCCGGTGATGTTCGAAGGGCAGATTGAAGGAGCGGTACACATGGGTTTGGGCTATGCACTTACAGAAGATTTACCCATGAAAGACGGTCATGTAGTATCCTATAAGATGCGTGACCTCGGCATATTAAAGGCAAAAGAAACGCCTAATATTGTGGTGTTGGGTGTCGAAGTGGAAGACCCTGTTGGTCCTTATGGGGCAAAGGGTTTGGGCGAAATCGGACTCGTGCCCACGGCAGCGGCGGTGGCAAATGCGCTTTGCGATTTCGATGGAAGAAGACGATATCATTTACCTATGAAAAAGAAAGTGTAAACTATGGCAGTATTACTTATAAATGGCACCTATATTCATCCCGAAACGCTTGAATTTACTTCAAAGAATATCCTAGTTCATGAAGGGATAGAAGGGAAAATCGAATTGATAGATCAGCTACCTGAGGATAGCCCTCACACTATTATCGATTGTAAAGGAAAACAAATCACCCAGTCCTTTGTTTGCGGGCATCATCATGTGTATTCGGCTTTGGCAAGGGGCATGGGTGCACCCAAAGTGACTCCAACAAACTTTAATGAAATATTGCAATATGTTTGGTGGACCCTGGATACTTGTCTCGATGCCGAAATGATTGAAGCCAGCGCTCTTACTACTGCTATGGCTTGCATTAAAAACGGAGTGACTTTTGTGATTGATCATCATGCATCACCTAATTTCATTAAAGGTTCGCTTGATATTATTGCCCGTGCTTTCGAGAAAGTGGGGGCTTCGCATTTACTTTGCTATGAAATTACCGACCGCTGCGGAATGGAGAAAGCGCAACAAGGACTGGATGAAACGGCTCAATATCTCAGTTTGCAACAAGGATTGGTGGGTTTGCATGCTTCCTTTACGGTTTCGGATGATACGCTGCAAAAGGCCGTTAAGCTTGCAAAGGAATATAAAAGTGGCATCCATATTCATGTGGCAGAAGCTGAAAGCGATCAGGAGCATTGTGTGGAACATTATCGTAAACGAGTGGTTGAACGCCTGCAACAACAAGGGGTATTGGATTTCGAAAAGACCATTCTTGGGCATTGTTTGCATTTGAATGATGCCGAAAAAGAACTTATCCGCAACAGCCCTTGTTGGGTGGTGCAAAACACCGAAAGCAATCTCAATAATAATGTGGGTTACTTCAATGGCGCTGGACTTGGTTCAAATATAATGATGGGAACAGACGGCATGCACAGCGATATGCTTCGTAGTGCCAAAGCCGCTTTTTTTGTTGGACAGAGATTCGACAACATCAATTACGAAAGCGTCTATCAGCGTTTTCGTAATGCCGACCGCTATTTGCAAACAAACGGTTTCATTGGTCATGCGGCTAATAATCTGGTGGTGTTGGATTATGATACCCCCACGGCTTTTGGTCAGGATAATTTCTTAGGACATTTTGTGTTTGGTTTGAATGCTGCACATGTGCGCCATGTGATTTCCAATGGGGAATTGGTGTTGAAAGATAAAGTGCTCACGCGTATTGACGAAGAAGCGGTGCTGGAACAATCTCGGATGCTGAGTAAGAGGCTTTGGAGGAAAATGCAGGGGGAATAAGGGGTTTAATGGTTTAGGCTTTTAGGAAGAAGCTTTAAAACAGTTGTTATATGTCATCGCCATCCAATGTATTATGAGTTAAAATTTCTTTCCCTTCGAGGAGGGCATAGACGTCAGAGATAT
>JBAWXL010000134.1:0-12313 GCA_037144095.1 Bacteroidota bacterium | reverse complement strand
AGTACTTATTGCTGGGGTATATCCTTTCTGGTACAAAAGTGCATAATCAATAAAATAATTTCAGGAAATCCATTTTGTATTATAAAATGAATTAATTTAGCTTTTTGAAATAAAAACATTCTTAATTGAATTTATCAAACTAAAACTAGGTGTTGAATCCTTTTAAAATAGGTAGTATCAATGAAAAATAAGTCTGAAATTGTAATTTGTCTAGGAAGTTCCTGCTTTGCTCGTGGAAATAAGGAAGTGGTTCATATTATTAAACTATATCTTGAAGATAAAAATCTGACAGATAAAGTGTTTTATCATGGAGCACATTGTTTTGGTAATTGTGAAAATGGTTCCTGTATAAAAATAAATGGGAAACAAATTGAGAGTGTAAATGCAGAAAATATTATCGATTATCTTAATAAAGAACTAATTTAAATGGAACTAATACAAATAAACAGTAATAAATGCACCCAATGTCTTAATTGCAGTAGAGTTTGTCCTGTTAAAGCTATAATTCCTATTGATTCAATTAGTACAATTAAAGTCATACATGACAGGTGTATTGGTTGTGGTAGCTGTTTCAAAGGATGTGAAGCGAATGCTATATCCTATCACTCCTCTATTGAAAAGGTACTTGAATTGCTAAACGAACCTAATAGTAAAGTAATTGCAGTTGTTGATCCTACAATATCTTCTGAATTTGAAGATATTACTGACTACCGAAAATTTGCACAGATGATAAAGGCAATTGGCTTTGATAATGTTGTTGAAGCAACTTTTGCCATTGATCTTCTTGCTAAAAAATATAATGAACTCTTAATTGATTTTAAAGGTAAGTACTATATCTCTACTCTTTGCATTCCAGTAATGTATTATATCGAGAAATTTCAACCTGAATTAGTTGATAATTTAGTGCCAATTGTAAATCATATGACTGCCTCCTCTGCCGTTGTTCGCCATTTTTACGGAAAAGATGTCAAAGTGGTTTATATTGGTCCGTGTATAGCGATGAAAATGGAAATTGAGAGATTTGAAGGCGAATATTATACCGATGCAATGATAACTTTTAAAGAACTTCGTGAATTGTTTAGTACTTTTAAAATCAATGAAAGTAATCTGGAGTTTGCTGATTTCTCCTTACCTCAGGGGAATTTAGGTTCTTTACTTCCCATTAGTAATGGCTTTTTACAAGCAACAGGTTTAGAAGAGAGTTTGATTGATGGAAATATACTGGTCATTGAGGGTGAAACAAAACTTCATACCTCTATTCGTCAGTTTAAAGAACATAGTGAACAATTATGCAATCATATTTGTCAGTTTTATTGCGAAGGATGTGCAATGGGTCCCGGAAATACAGATAATTCTCAGAAATATTTAAAACATTCTTTAGTGAAAAATTATGCTTTAAAAAGAATTAAGTCACTAGATTTTAATGTGTTGGCAAAAAATATTGAGCAAACTCTGCACCTATCACTGGATCGCACTTTTATTCCAAATGACCAAAGGCTTCCGGAACCAAGTTCTGAAAAAGTGAAAGAATTGCTGAAAATGCTTGGAAAAGATATCGACCAAAATATTGATTGCAACATTTGTGGCTTTTCTTCATGTAATGATTTTGTAAAAGCAATTGCTACAGGTTTAGCCAAACCGGAAATGTGTTTGAATTATTCATTGAAAAGCAAGCAAGATTACATTAAAACATTGAAGAATAGCAACGAAAAGCTTAAAAAAAACAACGATCAATTATTGGAATCAGAAAAGAAAGCACAATTTGAAGAACAACTTGCGAAAAATACTTCTTTTATTACTTCAGCCATGCTGCAAAAGCTTACTGCCGGAATTGTTATTGCAGACGAGAAACTCAAAATTATAATGTCGAATAAAAGTTTTATTTCAATATTAGGAGAAGATGCTAAAATTATTGATGAAGTTATTCCGGGTTTAAAAGGTGCTGATGTGAAAACCTTACTTCCTGTTCATATCCACAATTTATTCTCATATGTTTTGCAGAACAACGAAGAAATTATCAATCGTGATTTGCAATATAATGATAAACTTCTGAATATTTCAATATTTTCAATTAACGATGCCCATATTGTTGGAGCTATCATTCGTGATTTATATGCTCCTGAAGTTCAAAAAGAAGAAATTGTGAAACGCATTAATGAAGTTATTGATACTAATTTAGATTTGGTTCAGAAAATAGCTTTTCTGTTAGGTGAAAGTGCCACAAAAACCGAA
Source organism: Bacteroidota bacterium (assembly GCA_037144095.1). Taxonomy (GTDB): domain Bacteria; phylum Bacteroidota; class Bacteroidia; order Bacteroidales; family CAIXTV01; genus CAIXTV01. Next base: position 10,081 of record JBAWXL010000134.1, on the reverse strand, counting down.
CACATGCTTAATTCAATTATCGAGACTCAAAAGAAAATCCAGAATTAACTCAAAGTTCGAATGAAGCAATTGCAATTAATAAATCAGAAAACTCAAATTATACAAATAAAGACTTTTGTTCAATTGAATTTGATGGGTATATCAAGGATTATTAGATTTTTTCTGACAAACAAAAATCTCACTACTTAACTTCCAAGCAATGGACACTTCCAGCTTTTATATTGAAATAAGATGTCAGCAAAAAAATCACACTAATGAAAGAATTTGTGGCGATGTATTTTTATCTGATAGAGTAAAAGAAGAAAACCGATTTATAATAGTACTGTCAGATGGGATGGGGCATGGTGTTAAGGCTAATGTATTAGCAACACTTACTGCAACTATGGGGTTGAATTTTACGAAAGAACATAAAGAATTCAACAAGATTGCTGATATCATTATGAATACCCTGCCGGTTTGTAGTGAGCGTAAAATGAGTTATTCCACTTTTTCTATTTTAGATATTGAACTTAATGAAATGGTGAAAATTCTTGAATATGACAATCCTCAGTTTGTTGTGTTTCGTGGAAATAACCTTTATGAACCTATTTGTAGCAATGTTTTACTAACAAGCGAGCATAATAAAGGGAAAGAATTGATTTATTCCGAATTTTTCGCTCAAAAAGAAGACCGCATTTTCTTGTTTTCAGACGGTGTGATGCAGGCAGGTATGGGCTCAGAACAACATCCATTTGGGTGGGGGAGAGACGATGTCATTAATTATATAGAAGAATTGATACACAATCAACCCTATATATCAGCTTCGAAGCTTGCTTCTAAAATAGTGAATGCAGCAAATGCCCGTGATAATTACAGTTCAAAGGATGACACTTCCTGTGCGGTTATATATTTTCGTGAACCTCGCAAGTTACTCCTTTCGACTGGACCTCCTTTTGAAGAAAGGGACGATCATAGACTTGCCCTAATGGTTAACGAGTTTAAAGGTAAAAAAATAATTTGTGGAGCAACTACCATCGATCTCATTGCACGCGAACTTAAGCGCGAAGTGATTGACCATTTCGAATTCAATGATCCGGATTTACCACCTACCTCCGAGATGGAAGGCGTTGATTTGGTAACCGAAGGTATTTTAACTCTCAGCAAGGTGAATGAAATACTGAAGGATTATAACAATAATACTTTATTAGGAAAAGGACCTGCCGATTTAATTGTAAAATTGCTGCTTGAAAGTGATGAAATAAATTTTATTGTAGGAACTAAAATAAATGTGGCCCATCAAGACCCCAATGTTCCTGTTGAGTTGGAAATTCGCAGAACTGTTGTTAAAAGAATAGCCCGTTTGCTTGAAGAAAAGTTTTTAAAGGAAGTGAAAATTGAATTTTTATAGAAAACTATTACTCTAAATTGAGTTGTTAAATCATTTTTTTCAATTTCATCAGGTCTACAATAGTTTTTACAATAATCTCATCAGATAATTTCATGCGATTAAGGATTAGGTCATACACCTGATCATCTGTCTTATTTTTCGAAAAATATGAATTGAAAAGTATTCGTTTCTCGTCAATGAATTCAACTCTTTCTTTTGCCTTTTTGATTGGAAGGTTATAAATCTGAGCAATATTTTTAATTCTCCATTCTTTTGGTGCCATAATCTTAATATGTAAGGCATTTTCATAATCATGCAAAATGGAACTTCCTGCTCGTCCCACCAAAATAAGATTTCCCTTGTCGGCAAAAGACTTCACCACATTTTGTATCGTGGTTTTTGTTTTAACGTTGCAAATATCATTTGAGAAAGCAAAAATAACATCTTCAATAATATTGGTTTTTATGGGTTGAGCCAATTCAATCACCTTGTTGGGTTTCACTTTAAGTTCTGTTGCTGTGTGTTCAATGATTTCCTTGTTTATTAATATCCACTTTGGATGTTTGCTGTCATTCTTTACTTCATTCAACGCATCCTTGAGTTTTAAGGTAAGCGAGTTAATGTTACACCCATGACTACGACTGATGGTAATAATAGGATGAATAACAGATTCTTTCGAAATATTTTTCTTCCCAAATAAATAATCTTCTAATAGATTTTCCATAATAGTTTCGGTAAAATTTTTTATCAAAAATAGAAATAATTTTCGGTCTTTAGATGATTTATTTTTTTTATCAATAATATCTTTATTGTCTGGAGATATGAACCATTGAAAACTATCATTTTATAACAATAACAATTAATTGGAATTTTGTAGGATAAAAGATTTAACCTTCAAGTAAAATCTTTAATCACAATTTCCTTGAATGAGACATTTTTTCATTTTCCTTTTGTTTTACTTATAGAAAAGGTAGTAATTTGTCTGCAAAAAATCTGAATTATCGGCAATAATAAGACTTGAATGGAAAGGAATGTGCTTCAACAATTAGATTATTAATTGATTGCGTATATTTTTCTTCATACTTAATAAATAAGATTAATTTTATTTATAGTCCTATTAATACTTAATCTGTAGTGATTATCCTACACAAAAATCAGACATATCCAACAGGAATTTCATCCAAATCTTACAAGTTTTTTTTTACTCTGATATTACTTTTGCTTCATCAAAAAATCAAAAAAAATGAAAACAACATTATCTTCTAAATTTCCAGTGTTTATTACGAAAGTAAGAGGAAAGTTGATTTTTCATGATACTGTGATTAATGAAGAATTGAAAGTAAAATCAGAAATTCCTTCATCAATAAATTTATTGTACACGGTTTATCTTTAAATTGAAATCAAATAAAAACCAATATATATAGAATAAAACAAAAGTAAACATTTTAAAACAAATAACATGAAAATCAACCTATCAAAATCAGCCAACAGCTTGCAGAGCAAAATCTTTGTTATAGCTGTTTTTGTTTGCCTTATTTTAAGGCTGGGCGCAAATGCCAACAATCTTACTGTTAGCAATAGTACGCTAACCGGGAAAAACACCACAAGTCATTATGTAATGGTGCAGTTCGATGTAAGTTGGGAAAACTCCTGGAGAACTTCGACAGCACCTTCTAATTGGGATGCTGTCTGGGTGTTTGTAAAATATCGTGTTGCAGGTGGTGCGTGGCAACATGCTACACTGAATACGACTGGTTATACTGCTCCAACCGGAAGTGCCATTAGCGTTACATCAGATGGAAAAGGTGCTTTTGTTTATAGAAACGCAAACGGTACGGGCTCAAATAGCTGGACAGGGGCGCAACTTCGCTGGAACTATGGCGTAAATGGGGTTTCTGATGCTGCTGTTGTTGACATTCTTGTGTATGGTGTTGAAATGGTTTATGTGCCTGCAGGAGCTTTTTCGTTAGGTAGTGGTGCCAGCACAGAGTATGGTGCTTTCTATAAATCCCCAACCAATACAGTTCCTTACTCAGTAACTTCTGAAGCTGCAATTTCTGTTGGAACTACGGCTAACTATTTATATTATGGAAATTATTCGCCTTTTTGTGGCGATCGTTTGGGCCCCATACCCGCTGCTTTTCCAAAAGGATACAACGCATTTTATTGTATGAAATATGAAATAACACAACAAGAATATGTAGACTTTTTAAATTGCCTAACCTATACACAACAATCAACAAGAACAGTGGATGCAGTGCAAACCAAAGCACCCAATTCTGCTGCCGGAACTTATTTGTATTATGCTTATCCTTCTCGATTTAAAATTAAAATTGCTACTTCGGGGACAAACAGCAGTGTTCCGGCAATATATGCAACCGATAATCCTTATGTGGCTCATAATTATTTAAGCTGGGCTGATTTGGCAGCTTATTTGGATTGGAGTGGTTTACGCCCGATGACCGAACTTGAATTCGAAAAAGCCTGTCGTGGACCCAACACGCCTGTTGCAAATGAATATGCCTGGGGAAGTACTTCTTTAACTCAAAACACTGGCATCACCAATTCGGGATTAATTAATGAAACCAGTACCAATGGTGGAAATTGCACCTATGGCAACAGTCCTTATGTTGGTGGACCTATGAGGGTGGGTGCATTTGCGACAGCTTCAACAAGTCGCGTTCAAGCAGGTGCCACCTATTATGGTGTTATGGAAATGAGTGGTAATTTGAACGAACGTCCGGTAACGGTTGGCAATAGTCAGGGTCGTGCTTTTACGGGTCTTCATGGTGATGGAGTTTTAGCAACCAATGGCGATGCAAATGTTACCTATTGGCCAGCTCCTACTTCAGGTTTAGGTGCAGGTTTCAGAGGTGGAAGTTGGAAAGGCGAAACTTTAAACGATAATTCCTATGGTTTAAAAGTATCAAACCGTAGCGATGCAGCTTACGACGACTATTTTAGATATAAAGATTGTGGTGGTCGTGGAGTTCGTTTAGCACCGTAATGATATACATATATATAATGAGAATAATTAAAACAAATATTAATTGAATATAAAAAATAAACAGCTATGAAAAAACTTACTTTATTCCTGATTTTGTTGGTTGCTCTACCAACAGCTTTGCTTGCACAATACTACGGTGGTGTAGGTCGCGGAGATATTAAAAACGGATGTGTTAATCCAACCTATGGCGGCTTAATCGTTTCGAACCAGGCCGGTTGCTATCCTTTCAATCCGGCTCTGCTCAACAGCACTGCAGCTCCAACAGGCTTTTTAGGAACCTTAGAATATAAATGGCAACAATCGACCACCAGCAGTACAGCCGGATTTACTGATATTGCAAATAGCAATTCGGCAACCTACGATCCCCCTTCACTCAATGTCACTACATGGTTCAAACGCCTTGCTCGTGTGAGTTGCAAAACCGATTGGGTGGGAGCCGCTACATCGAATGTTTTATGTATGACAGTGTATGCATTGCCCAATGCACCTACAGGAACTGACCTAACTGCATGTTATGACGGAGCTGCTCACACAGGTTCGGCAACAGCCGGAGCAGGTGAAACCATTGTTTGGTATACCGCTTCAACAGGCGGCTCCATCACCACTGCTCCTTCAGGAACTGAAGCTGGAACCTACACTGCATGGGCTGCTGCAAAAAATACTACCACCGGATGCGAAAGTTCAACACGTACTTTAGTAACCGTAACTATCAATGCACTACCAACTGCACCCACCGGTACTGACCAAACCGCTTGTTATGATGGAACAACTTATACCGGATCTGCTACTGCCGGAGCCGGTGAAGCCATTGTATGGTATGATGCTGCTACCGGTGGCGCAGTTACTTCTGCTCCTTCAGGCACAGATGTTGGCACTTATGTTGCTTATGCTGCTGCTACCAATTCAACCACAGGATGCGAAAGTGCAACACGCACCACCGTTACGGTTACCATCAATGAAATCCCTTCTGCCCCAACCGCTGTTACTCCCGATTCTGATGTAACCATCATATTAGGCGATGGCACTTATTTGAATGCTACTTCTGACGGAAACACCATTTATTGGTACACTTCATCAACCGGAGGCAGCCCAATTGGCAATTCAGAAAGCACCGCCGACTACTATGTTGCTCCAACCGAAACGACAACCTTTTATGCCGAATCCTATTCAAGCATTGGTTGTGCAAGCGCCGGCAGAACTGCAACAGCCGTAATTATTGTAGATGCATCTAAATCTTTAGCTCAAAACAGTCAGCCAACAGATCAGACGGTTGCAACCGAAGTCAGCATGAGCAACCAGCCAAATCCATTCGTTGGTTCAACCACCATAAACTACTCGCTGCCTACCGATGCAAAAGTCAATCTCGATGTGTATAACTCTTTAGGTAAACTTGTAAATACGTTGGTTAGCGAACAACAAATTCAGGGCAATCACAGCCTGAAGCTAGATGCCTCAAACCTACCTTTCGGAACTTATATGGCAATACTAAAAGTTAAAACCGAAAACAACGAATCCACCCGTACCCTCAAACTTGTAATCAATAGATAGTTTTTCATTTTTCTTAAAACGGGGGAATCAGGCATGTGGTTCCCCTTTTTTTGTGCTTGAAAAACCTCATTTGAAGCCCCAAGTCCCAAATTTCAAATTTCAAATTCCAAGAAAGGAAACCTGGAATTTGGGTCTTGGAATTTGGAATTTGGAGCTTTGGGCTTTATGCTTGATTATCTGTGTTTTAGTAGTCTATTTAGTAGATTAGTGACACATCGTTTACGTTTATTACCCAATCAAGCATGATCATTACCACATCTTACATGATCATTGCCACATCTTTCAAGATTATTACCAGATCTTTCAAGATCATTACCATATCTTTCAAGATCATTGCCTGATCTACTAGATTGTTACCACATCTATCAAGATCATTGCCTGATCTTTCAAGATCATTACCACATCTTACATGATTATTACCTGATCGTAAACGATCATTACCACATCATAATACATCTGATCCTAATCGTAAACGATCAGTACATAATCTGCTTATGACCTTATAAATTTTTTATTTTAAGAATAAACTATTGTAAATTAGCTTATTTACATTTTACTGAATGATAATATATCGCCATTCGCCCCACTCGAATTTTTGATCTTCTGTGATGTTAAAAACAGGATGATTGGCTTTATTCATTTCCAACATGGAAGTTGTTTTTCCTTTTGCCGAGGTAGCAGTGGCAAGGGTGGCTGATTTAGCAATATGCGAAACCCGTGTAAGGCTTCCATGACGATAAGCAAGCACTTTTCCACTATCAATATGGTTAAAAATAACATCGGCTTCAAGAATGAAATACTTATGGGTGCTAGTAGGAGGGGTGCCTTTGGCAAGCGCAATCCCTACTTCCCAGGCATGGATTTCAGCCCCATCCACAGCTTTGGCTTCGTGAGCATGTGCCCAGCCTTCGCCACTATCAATAAATCCAATATTTTTAACCGCACCTTCTTTAATACTATAGTGATACCCTATGCGGTTCACAACATTAATGCCTGCATCTAAATCGGCTTGCTCATTAGCAACCTTGTTGGCAATAATTTCCAAATAGTTTGCATTATCATCCAGCCCACCCACAAGGAGATTAAACTGTGTATGTTCTAAGTTAGTTTTTGCAAGCGATTTATCATTCTGACGGCTATCATGAGTCGTCTTCAAATCGGCTGACCTGCCACCAATTACTATGTCAGTATGGATGGGATTGGTCGCATCCGCATCCCCGGTGAATTTTATGCCATCAGCAAAAGAGATTAAGTCATTAGTACTATAACCTTTAAAACCTCTGTCTACGTGAATTTTTGGTAATTTAACTATAACCATGATTGAATAAGTTTAAGTAAATAATAAATTTGTATTTGTTTGAAAAATTAAAATTGGGCAAATATATAAAAAAAATAGATATGTTTGCAAATTCACAAGAGAAATATGTACAACTAAAATGGGAAGAATAATGATATAAATAGAAAGATATTATTTTACAATACATTAGCTACCCTATAATACAACCACTATTTAATGGCAGATTCGAAAATAAACACAAGTAATACGATGAAAAAACAAAACTTCTGCTACTAATTTGACTCCTTATATTTGAATTCTGCCATAAAAACCCTTAAATCGGAAGGTCACATTTAGGTAATAATTATAAGCAAACCTAAAATTATAATTACTATCTGAAAAGTATGAGAAAACACAAAAAAGCCACAGTTTCATTGATTTTTTAATTTTAACCGTATTGATAATCTCTTAATCAGTGGCAATGTTTTTTTACTTATTTCGGATAACAGCTTTTTCGGATTAGGCTCAATTAATAAATTATAGTTTGACAACTTTAACTTGCCCTCTTGTGTTAGATGCACTGATTAAGTTTTCCAGATTGAATGACTGCAATTTTAGTTTAGGTGATAATATTTTCTTACTGATAAGCACTTTTGTGATGAAATTTACTACTTAATACTTGAAATTTTTAGACTCAACAAATCAGAAAAATCGAATATTTATTTCCAAATGCATACATAATATATGTTAAAATGAGACATTATTAATCGCATTTAAGTTGGCATGATTGAAGAAGTTACGATTCTTAGCTTTGGAAGCAATTGCTTATCCTACAATCAAGTAAGTAAATGCTACAATTTAATATAGTTTTAAGTAAAAATAATTTTGTAAGAAAATGATTACATATAAGGAATTATTTGTACATTTACACCCAAAATCAATATCATAGCATAAATAAGGTGTTTTCAAGCGTTGACTTGAGTGGAAATAGTTATATGTCAAATAAATATGAACAATGTTTGACGTTTATTGTTATTAACACTCTCATGTTTGAAAATTCCCAACAATAAGAAACACAATGTTTTTCGGAACAAAAAAAAATACAAAAAAAGAAACAACACAAATTAATCAAACTATGAAAAATCATTCACACTTTTTTGAAGTAGGAAAAATGAAGTTAGGAAAATTGTTTTCTAGCATGCTGTTCTTCGGAATGCTCATTTTTTTAATGACTTTTGTAAAACAAACCAATGCCCAAAACTGTACAGTAAACTCAGGAGTTGATGCATCACTTTGCCCAAACCAACTCATGCAATTGCATGGGAGCTCTGCAGGTTTGTATATCGGGAATGGGAACATTCACTGGGTTCAAAAAAATGGTCCTGCAGTTTACATTGTTGACCCCTACAACATGGATACTTATGTTAACGGATTTACGGCAGGCAATACCTATGAGTTCTATCTTTATGCAAAGTGTAGTGATGGATCTCTTGTCAGAGACTCAGTAGTTTATACCGTTTGGCCCCTATCGACTGCTGATGCGGGAATCGATCAGGCTTCATGTCCGGGAACTACTGTTTTAACATTGGAAGGGAATATGCCAAATCTTACCAACAATGAATCAGGTAAGTGGCAACCAGTAGGACCCAATAATGCTGGAGTTAGCTTTGTTGATGATACGCAATATGATACAAAAATTACACTAAGTCCCACTTCTTGCGGAGTAACAACCCTTCGTTGGACTATATTTGGTCCTAATTCATGTCAGACCTATGATGATGTACTTATTACCAACTATGGAGGTGTTACCCCAGTAACAGCTGGACCAGATGAAACTGTTGGCGGTTGTTACTCAACTACTACTTCCACAACTTTACGTGGTTCTTATGGTGGTTGTGGTCTAAATGCTCAAAGTGGTCATTGGACTTTGGTGAGTGGTCCTAATATCCCAACCATTGCAAATCCTAATTCAGGTTCATCCGCAGTTTCAAAATTAATCGAAGGTACTTATCGTTTCAGATGGGATGTAACAGGTCCATGTGCCAGTGGAACCGCTTTTGTTAACATCATTGTGCCTCACGCATTGGGTGGTGTTACCGGAGCTTCAGCAGGAGCTTCACAAACCTTCTGCGATGGAAGGACTACTTTTACCCTCACGGGAAATAATCCCTTACACGCTAATGAAAAAGTTAGATGGGTAAGAACCGGAGGTCCATTTCCTGTTGTTATTGCAAATGACAGTATTCCAATAACCACGGTTACTGTTCCTTCAACGGTTTCCGGAACTTATACTTTCAGCTATACTATCAGGGATACTCTTACAAATTGCAGCTCTTCATCTTCCACTTCAATAACTTATAATATACCTCCAACAATAACCTTGGATGCATCCCCAACCATCCCCTGCGATGATTCAATTGCTACTGTTGATTATGTACTGACGGGCAACGGCTCTCTTGAGTGGAGTATTGTTGGTGGACCAACAAATGACTACTATCCAACAATTCCAACCGCATGGTTTGCTGGTACAACAAGCCCTCAACTTATTTATCACCTTAGTGGAGTAGGGACTTATACAATCCGATTTAGGGTTGTTTCTGGTACAGGTTCAGGGTGCTCAACTGCAACGGCAGATGTAGGTGTTACTACTTCACAATCTCCCTGGTCGAGTAATTCAGGTACTCCTCAATTTCTTGCATGTAATGTTACTCAGACTAACCTTGCCGGAAATAAAGTTCAGAATAATAAAGGTCATGGTCGTTGGACTGCTGTTCGTTGGCCCGGCTTCCCTGAGCTTAGCGACCCGGGTTTCCCTGCAGTTATGGCAGATGATACGCTTTTTAACACCTTAATAACTGAGCTACATCCGGGAATATATCGATTC
>JBAWXL010000133.1:0-12367 GCA_037144095.1 Bacteroidota bacterium | reverse complement strand
GTGTGGTTCCGTCCGATGCCGTTTACATCATCGAGACCAACAATTCCACCAAAGGTTGGAAAACCCTCAGCGAAAGCAATATTTGGAAACACTTGATCACTTCTCCCAAGTTTGCCGACATCAACAAAAGCGCATCCACGCTCGATTCGCTGATTAATAACAATTCCACCCTCGATATGCTGATGTCGGAGCGACAACTCCTGATTTCGGCTCACATGACAGAGGGCAACAACTACGATTTCCTCTTTGTGCTCGACCTCAAAAAGGGTTCAAAAATCACTTTCATCAAAGATTATTTGAAAAGCATTCTGGCTTATTATAACTACAACATGGAGAAAGCCGACATGTTGGGACAGGATGTCACGGTGCTCACCGACCAACTGAGCGGAAAGAAAATCTATCTCGCTTTTATCGAAAACCTGATGGTTTGCAGCTTCAACGAAGGCATCATGCGCAACAGCATCAAGGCAAATAATAAAGACTTTTGGGCAAAAAATGCCTCGTTCAGCCTTGTAAAGGACGAAATCAGCGGCGGCAGCCTCTTCAATATCTATTTTAACTTCACACAGGTGAGTCCTTTCCTGCGTTGTTATATGAATGAAGAATCGCCTCTGACAAATTCCCTGGCACAATCGCTCATCTACTCTGCTTTCAACATCAATCTCGAAAACGACCGTTTCAGCTTAAAGGGAGCGGTGGGCATCAACGATAGTTTGCCTTCCTACATCAAGGCAATGGCTTCTATCAGTCCCGGAAAAATGACGGCTTTCGATGTGATTTCTTCCTCTGCTGCTTTGTATCTCTCTATTGGCTTCAGCGATTATTTCGATTTGCAGGACAAGCTCATTAATATCTATTCGAGCGATAAATCTGACGATTACGAAAGCTACAACGGTACACTTCAAAAGATTGAGAAGTATCTGAAGATTGATTTAAAGGAAGATTTTGGCAAATGGATAGGTTCGGAAATTGCGTTGGTGAAAATGCCTCCTACCGCTAATGCCCGCGAAGACGATATGATAGCCGTGATCAATGCCAATAGCATCGACAATGCCAAAAAGGGTATGGAGCACATCGAAAAACAATGTCGCAAAAAGCTTCCCATCAAGTTTAATATCGTAAATTATCAGAATTATGAAATTCATTATGTGGAGATTAAAGGATTATTCAAGCTTTTCTTCGGAAAACTCTTTGCCAAACTCGAAAAACCTTATTTTACTTATATTGATGACAATGTGATATTTAGTAATTCGCCATCTGCCCTCATGGACATCATTGACGATTACATCAAAGGCAATACATTGGCTAAAAATAAGTCGTTTATGGATTTCAAAGATCAGTTCGATTCGAAAGCCAACATCACCGCTTTCATTCAGATGCCTAAGTTGTATTCGCATTTGTTCTACTATTCAAATCCTGCTAAAAAAGATGGGATACATAGCAATAAAGACTTGATTATTAGCTTTGAGAAGATAGGTTTTCAGTTGGTTTCTGATGGAAAATACTTTAAAACTACCCTCATTGGGCAGCACAATCCCGATGCTTTCAAAGATGCCACTTTGGAAGAGTTTGAAAAAGATGCCGATCAGACCTACAACAAGGAGATTGAATTGCTCACTTTCAAACCTCAGCTTCCTCCTCAAACTTTGCTGAATGATGGTCCTTTCAAATTCACTGCTCCCGATTCGAATTCCACTTTCGAAGGTCGAATTAAAGATAATAAGATAGATGGTTTGGTGCGCGAATATTATCGTGATGGAAAGATCAAGAGTAGTGTCAATTATAAAGATGGAATTGCCACAGGTTCAGCCATTTTTTATTATGATAATGAAAAATCTACCGTTAAAGCCAAAGTGAATTTCGAAAAAGATAAAATTACTGATAAATACAATGAGTTTTATCAGAATGGCGAACGCAAAGCCATGATAGAATACGACGATGGTGTGCCCCATGGCGACTGCGAATACTATTACGATAGCGGTGTGTTGAAAATTGAAGGCGGATTTAAGAAAGGCGTAAAGAATGGCAAATGGAAGCACTACTCAGAAGCAGGAAACCTTATTGATAAAGAGAAATACAAAAAGGGAGAATTGAAGTAAGATTTTAAAATCATGATGAATCAACTTAGAATTCCGGTAGTACTAGCCATTACTTTTGTAATGGTAATAAGCATTTCCTGTCATCGTAAAGCTATTCCCCAAAAGACTTATATTGATGCTAAAACTGATGCTACCTTAACCACAACTGTGTCAGCCGATACTTCACAATATACCTTTGGCACAGTGGTGTTAGGGAAATTGGATGCCTGTGGCTATCTGATTAAGCTTACCAATGGCTCAACTCTCGAACCACGTGGCTTACCCGATGAATTTAAGAAAGAAAACCTGAAAATCGAATTTACTTACCAAAAACTCGAAGGACTCAAAAGCATTTGCATGAAGGGACCCATTGTGAAGATTATAAAAATCAGGCTTACCATGCAGTAAAAAGAGCATAAGTCCATAAAAAAACCTAACAGCTTATTAAAATCTGTTAGGTTTTTTTTATTCTTTTTTTGCTTAATATTAATCTGTGAATCTGAGGCTTTAACTCTCTTAAAACAACTCAAGCTGATTCTTGCTTATATGAGTTTGCTCAACAGGTAGCTTATCTCCAAAACGGTCTAAATAGAATTTCAACGACTTTTTAATGAGCTTATTCAGGGTGGTTTTATGCACTTTAGTATAAAGCTCCGCCGTTTTCTTTTGATTGCCGGTTAGTTTAAAAGCAACCTTATAATATTTGATTCTCTTTGCTTTACGTTTCAGCTTTTTCTTTGCTGCCATACAAAATTAGGGTTGAATTATCGTTTTTAGTTTCCTCAACAACTGTTCAAAATTGGTCGGACGCGAAATAATCTTACGGTTTTTATCTAACAAGAACAAAGTAGGCGTAGCGAATATATGAAAATCAGTAACCATAGGGCTTTCCCAACCTTTCAAATCTGTTGTATTATACCAGTCATATTTATTTTTCTTGATAGTTTCATAAAATGCGGTCTTCGAAGTGTCGATTGCAAAAGCCAATATGTCGAGTTTGCTACGCGATAAACCCTCAGTGTACAATGCTCTAATCTTTGGTAAAAGCGCATCGCAATGGGGGCACCACGTTCCCCAGAAAATCAACAAAACATATTCCGATTTAATGTCCGACAACCTGAATTCGTTGCCATCGCTATTGATAAATTGAATGTTAGGAGCCGTTTTTCCAATTCCAAGAATGTTATAACTGTTTATTTGTTCGGCAAAATAATCAGAAAACTGCTTTTCCGAACAGCTTTCGTCCGTATTAAAAGAAGCCAGTTTGCATAGCGCCATCGAAAAGCCCAATTTGTCGAATCCATCAAACAAATAATAAGTTGAAAAGTCGAAAATGGCAGGATTAAGCTGTGCCTTCTTCATCAAAATTTCAGTTGCTGTGATAAACTCATTTTCCACCCTGATTTTATCCCAATTACGGTTGTTAAACAAAGCAAACCACGCAATTATTTTCTTTGCATACAAATTTGAATACACTATCATCGAATCCGTAAAATCTACATGATCCCAGAAATGAGTGCGATGATAATCGTTTAATTGATTCGGCGTTAGGTTATCGGGTGCAACCACTGGGAAGTCGCAATTAATATACACCGTTGCCAACATCGAGTTGTTTTTAGCAAATAAATTGGTCAGGTAATCTTTAAAATCTTTCTTTGCAGCCTGCACTTCTGTGCCTAATTGTTCATAAAACTTATTATGAACAGGATAAAACTGCTGAATCGAATTCAACTGGTCAATTCGTTTCTGATAAGTTTCTTTTTGTTTCAGATAATCATACCACAAATGACATTCTTCTGATTCAACAACCTTCAAACTATCATAAGGTGCAGAAGCGTAAGTATTTAATCGAACACTTTCATTGTTGAAAACCAAATCAAAGCTCTGTAGCTGATAAGTCTGGTTTTGATCACTGAAAGGTTTGCCATAGGCTAAGTTGTACATTCCTCGGGGAGTATTCCCTTTCAGAACAAAAAGAAAATTCCCCTGTTCGTCGGTCTTAACCGAATCTATTGCTTTCATTCCATCGCCATGATAAAGCGATAAAGTAAGGGTTTGGCTGGCAACTCCTTTTATCTGTCCCGAAACCGAAAACTCCTTCATCTGAGCAAAGCTTTGCGAAAGATTTAACAGCGTAAACCAACAGGAAATTAGAATAATGTGTTTGAATTTTATATGCATTTTGTTTGATTCTTATGGGGCAAAATTAAAAGAAATTATTTTGAATGATGAAAACTTAAAATATTATCGTTTGAAAGAGCAGATTAGCAATTGAAAAATGCCATAGATTAGCAGATTTATAAAGTGCTATTCTCCTGAAAATCTGTTAATCTGTGGCAAGTCGGTTTTTTATCAATTATATTCCGAATTCAGTTAATAAAGCTCCGTAAATTCATATTCGTTTCCGCAACTATCCAAAAACCTCATGAAATCATTCAATTTGATGACCAAAGAAGCCGTATTGATACAAGGATGAAAAGTCAATCGTTCTTGTTTTAATAAGTTCTCGTCAAGAAAAAGCTTCACATGCTGATGTTCATCGTTTATGATTCCAAAAGGAGTAACCGAACCGGGTTCAACCCCCAAAAACCTATGCATACGTTCGGGCGAAGCGAAGGTTAATTTCCCTTGTTTCAGTCTTAATTCCAAATCATGTATGCTTAAATCCTGACGATAGTCAATCACCACCAGATAATGTCGGTTTCCTTTATGGTTTCTGAAAAACAAGTTCTTACAATGAGCCGAAGCTATATCTTTCCAATACTGCGATGCGATGGCAACGGTGGGAGCGGGGGGATGCTCATAATAATCGAATTCGATTTGCAGCAATTCTAATCTTTCATAAAGCTTTGGATCTCCATTCATGAGTTTGTTTTATTATTACAACTTATATTTTTAAAAAATGTTTTCAGAAGATGAAAATTCCAAACCCAAATAACTCTTTTCATTGCTTTTCCCTCTTGAAATTTGGATATTGAAATTTGGAATTTGGGACTTCAATCAAGTCTCTAATCACCACCGAAGCACAAACACAGCCAAACACCGCCGGCATATACGAAATGGTTCCCACCATCGACTTCTTATTCCTTTCGCCATCCACCAACACTCTCGAATCAACCGGCACAACTTCAGGCGAAAACACAGCTTTGATACCATTGCTAACCCCCAATTTCCTCAGTCGCTTTCTGATGTCGAAAGCAAGGGTGCAAGTGTGGGTTTCCGAAATATCGCACACCTGCAACTGCAAAGGGTCAAACTTTCCGCCTGCCCCCATCGAACTCACCACCTTGTGCTTCATTTGAACAGCATGAAACAACAGATAAATTTTAGGCGAAAGCGTATCAATAGCATCTAGCACGTAATCGTAAGGATGATTCAACAAATCGATAGTGGTTTGATTAGAAGTGAATTTCGAAACAATATGCAAATTCAGCTTAGGATTAATATCGAGCAAACGATCTGCCATTACCTGAGTTTTTTCTTTGTTTTCAGTCGAACTAAGCGCCAGCAGTTGACGATTTCTATTCGAACTCTGAACCTTATCCCCATCCAAAATCGTCATATTCCCCACGCCCGCGCGGCACAACATCTCGGCAGCCATGCCGCCCACACCCCCAAGACCGGCCACAAGCACATGTGCATTGTGCAGCTTTTCCACATTTTCTTCCTTAATCAGCAATTCTGTCCGCGATTGCCAGACGGGTATTTCATTCATGTCTTAAAAATATTAAATCGAAATTCACTTCCATTCGCTGTTGCAGTGTTTCCTGCGAAATTCCTCCCAATTCAGCTGCCTTCACATACAATTCCCTGATGTCCAAATCCCCTGCATCCGTTTCCAGGAAAATTCTGTCAAAAGGAAGTTCCATGAAATGATCTTTTAGTCTGAAATTCGAATCCAAAATAGCTTTCCCAAACGACAGATAGCAGCCTTTTTCAATCAATTGCAAAGCCGTTTCCACACTTCCATTAAATCCATGTACAAGCCATTTATTTTTGAAATTATACTGAGTTCTGATAAGCACTAATTCGTTGAAAGCCTTAACACAA
Source organism: Bacteroidota bacterium (assembly GCA_037144095.1). GTDB lineage: Bacteria > Bacteroidota > Bacteroidia > Bacteroidales > CAIXTV01 > CAIXTV01. The sequence continues at coordinate 6,239 of JBAWXL010000133.1, read as the reverse complement.
TGCACCATCAAAGGCTTCCGAAAACGTGCTGCCAACTGAGCTTGTTCAATAAAAACGGCTTCTTGCAAATCCCACTCAGCCCCTTTTGATTTATCCAAACCACATTCACCAAAAGCAAGAAGATTTGGCTTATCTGCAATACCCTCCATAAGCTTCAATTCCAAAGGATAACAACATGGCGAAATATACCAGGGATGTATTCCAACCGAAAAATAATGCTGAATCTTACCGCCAACCAATTGAGGAATATCTTTGGCAAAATAGCTCACCAACTGAATCAATCCCTTTTGTTGCTGATAAGAATGTGTATGGATATCAATATAATTCAAATTTTCTTTGCCTTTTTTTGTGGCAAAAATAATGATTTATAAATGAACTAATAAAATCAGATATAAAATGAAGAAGAAAATGTATTGCTGAAAATAAACCCGTTCTGCAGAAATGACCAACTCAAGTCAATCATATAGATGCCCAATGGCAAGCCTCAAATTTAACAAATCATCCCTTGCAACCAACCCTGCAACCTTGCTTACAAAATCCTCATAACCCTCCAAAACCATAGCACGGGCATCGCGAACCACAGCAAGCGCATTTCTCACCATAGCACGGGCATCGCGAACCACATCAAGGGCATTTCGAACCACAGCAAGCGCGTTTCTCACCATAGCACGGGCTTCGCGAACCAAAGCAAGGGCATTTCTGACCACATCAAGGGCATTTCGAACCACATCAAGGGCATTTCTGACCACATCAAGGGCATTTCGAACAATATCATAAATATCATTTTTGACATTGCTTTGATATTATGATTGTTATGAAGAATATCATTTTTCATTTTATCAATATCATTTTGCTATGATATCAATTTCAAATGAAAATATCAGGTTAATAAGAAGTGTTCAACAAGTAAATTAAAAGTTGAAAATAAGATAAATTACAGATAATAAATATCTTATACAATTTCAATGCCATATTTCATAATTTCATCAACGAATCCACTTTGATCTTTCCCTTTTTCAATTAAAATGGGTTCAATTCGGTCATCAATTTGCCTGCGCAATTTCCATAAAATAGGAGTTGTAGCAAAATAATCACCCTCCAATCGATTTACAATAATAGCAACATCAATGTCGCTTTCAGCACTATTGGTGTTTTTAGCATAAGAACCAAACAAATAAACTTTATCTAAATCAAAATGATTCATTAGTAAAAGTCTATATTGATGTAATTTTTCTATAATCTCGATTTTATCCATTCCTGAAATTTTTTTGTTTCCACGATAATTAATTATGCTGTTTAAAAATCATAATCCAATGTCATTTAGTAAGCTTTAATATCAAATGTAATCATACAGGCACAATAGGAATATAAAATTTCACATAAAGAATTAAGGATAAAATCTATGTGAAACCTATGTTTCTATGTTCCTTTGTGGTATATAAAATGAGATTTTAGCTTAACTAACCGATATTGAATAGTTATCAATAAAAATCATTCCAAAATTAGTAATTTTAAATCAATATCAGATGATTTTTTTTCTTTTGAGTTTAAAAAGACCATAAAAGTTAATTTTAATTACGCAATACAAGAATATTTGAAGTAATAAATCAATAGGTTGAAGATTTAGATCGCTCTCAAAAAATACTAATTTCAGACCCGTTTTAAACCTAAACTTATTTGCATTTATTTAAAATTAATATGGCAACGATATATTTTGTATTTTTGTAGAGCAAAACAATTTAAAATGGAAACTCTTGTAATTAATATCAAAAACAAAAAAGACCGCATACTTTTCACTTCATTAGCCGATAGACTAAACCTAAAGTCAAGAGTATTGACCGAGGAGGACAAAGAAGATTTCGGCCTGCTAAAAGCTATGTTAGAAGCAAAAGAAAATGATTTTGTCGACAGAGAAATCATAATGGATGCCCTGAAAAAATGAAAGTTCTTTTTGAAAGAAAATTCCTTAAAGATATAAACGCTTTAATTGATAAGCAGCTTAAACAACAAATAGAACAAGCTATTATCGAAATGGAAAATGCTCTATCTCTAAAACATATTTCAAATCTTAAAAAACTTAAAGGACATAAAACTGCTTATAGGATACGTATCGGTGATTATAGATTGGGATTGTTCTTTGAAAATCAAAATATAGTGCTTACATGCTTTTTACATAGAAAAGACATTTATAAGTACTTCCCTTATTAATTTCCTCACCAAACAAACGGCACCAATCTATATTTCACCTTCTTTTTATACACATCATAGCCTTCCAGCTCCTCTTCTAGCATCTTTTCTTCTCCTAAAATCCTTCCGGCTATTAGAAATGTCAAGGCCACACCAAGAGCCAATCCATAAAGCGAACCCAGCAGCAAAGGCGTTCCAATAAAAAGCAATGTTCCGGCAAGATACATCGGATGGCGCACAAAACTATATACTCCTGTCGTAACCACCTTCTGTTTCCGTTCCGTTTGAATCCTCACCAATGCCGAAAGGAATGTATTATCAGAATAAGACCGGAAAAATAAAAAGAAAGAAAACACTAACATGATGCCTCCTGCAATTTTAAATCCTATGGGCAAGTAAAGGGACCAGGCATATCTTTTCGCATCAAGCGGCATCACAATTATCCAACTCAGAAAGCCAACAACCAACACATACACCACATACTTATCCCATCCTTTCTGCTCTCCAGTGCCCGGCTTTTTATATCGCTCCGATAATAAGGCAGGGTCTTTAATATACAAATAGATTATAGTGGTAAAGCATAAAACAATAAACCAAACACTAAAAATCCAACCTTCCACCCAAAGCCAATCATCCGAAAGAAACAACAGAAGTGCTGGAAAAATGAGGATATACACTAAAGTGAAAATAAGTTTAAGCACAGAAGTCGACTTTTTAGGCGATTGCATATTGATTTTGGGTTTTGGAAACTAATTTCTTTCTGATTTCCAAAATTACATCATTTATATAACAATCATCAAAAACCGAAAAATATAATTATTCTCACTTAAACATTTAAGCATCTTTCAATTTTTATTTAACTTTGCTTTCTCTTTTATAAAATAAAATCTGCCCTATGAATGCTATGCCCCTTGTAATTACTGCCCTTGCCATATTTGCTTTGGCTTATCGTTTTTATTTCAGTTTTATTGCCGCCAAGGTTCTTACACTCAATGCAAGTAGGATTACACCGGCAAATCGCATGTACGATGGTCAGAACTATCAACCCACCAGCAAATGGGTGCTTTTTGGTCATCATTTCGCTGCAATAGCCGGCGCCGGACCTTTAGTCGGACCAGTCCTTGCGGTTCAGTTCGGATATTTCCCAGGTTTTGTTTGGATGGTAGTGGGTGCTGTAATGGCTGGTGCTGTTCATGATTTTGTTATCCTAACTGCCTCTGTACATCACGATGGGAAATCTCTAGCCGAAATCGCTAAACGAGAAATCAGCAAACTCTGTGGGGCAACCACTTCTGTGGCAATCCTTATCATTTTGGTTGTGGTATTAGCAGCTATGGGGGTAGTAGTGGTCAATGCCCTATCCGAAAGCTCCTGGGGCACTTTTACCATAGCCTCTACCATTCCTATTGCTTTGTTGATGGGAGTTTGGATGTTCCGTTTCCGCAAAGGGAAAACCGTTGAAGCAACCATTATTGGCGTAATTCTTTTATCACTTGCTGTCATCTATGGTCGATATATTCCCGGCTCCCCCATTGCCTCATGGTTCACTCTCGACAGAAAAACACTGACTATTATGCTGGCTGCCTATGGTTTCTTTGCCTCAGTTTTGCCAGTTTGGCTGCTGCTCTCCCCCCGCGACTATCTGAGTTCCATAATGAAACTGGGCGTAGTGTTGATGTTGGCAATTGGAGTTGTTATTGTTGCCCCCAATCTTCAAATGCCTGCTTTTACCATATTTACCAAAGGTGGCGGACCCATTATTCCCGGTTCACTCTATCCCTATCTCTTCATCACCATTGCCTGTGGTGCCATTTCAGGCTTTCATTCTTTGGTCAGCTCGGGAACCACGCCCAAGATGCTGATGAACGAAAAACACATCAAGCCCATTGCCGTTGGGGCTATGCTTTCTGAAGGAGTAGTGAGTGTGTTGGCGCTGATTGCCGCTGCAAGCTTGTTGCCTTTGGACTATTTCCAAATCAATACACCAGTTGAGAAATTTCAGGAATTCCTTCCTCAGTTGCACGCCATGGGATTTACCCAATCAAATTTAAGCGAACTATCGAAAAGTGTTGGCGAAACCCTAACGGGAAGATCCGGAGGAGCGGTCTCTCTGGCTGTTGGTATGTCTCAAATATTTTCCAACATCCCCGGCATGCAAGGCTTGATGTCCTATTGGTATCATTTTGCCATCATGTTCGAAGCCCTTTTTGTGCTCACCATCATCGATGCAGGAACACGCATTGCCCGCTTTGTGATGCAAGAATCGTTGGGCAAAGTCTATGCTCCTTTTGCCCGCACCAATTGGTTGCTCGGCAACATCATCTGCAGTCTCGTCATCGTTTTTGCATGGGCTTACTTCATCTACACCGGCACTGTCACCACCATCTGGCCCATGCTGGGCGCAGCCAATCAATTGCTTGCCACCATTGCGCTAACGGTGGGAACATCCTATATTATCAATCGTGGAAAAGCCCGATATGTATGGGTAACCATAATCCCCCTGACATTTGTTGGAATAACTACCCTTGTTGCAGGAATTGAAAATATCACCATGATATATATTCCTCAAATGTTTATCGAAGGAAAACAGATAATAGGTCTGGTAAACCTCATCATGACAGCTATCATCATCGTATGCGTCATCATTGTACTTGCCGACGCCATCCCAAAATGGATAAAAGCAATAAATGGGAAACAAACTGAAGTGTTGGTTGAAAAGAGATAGAACCTAATTCTTTTTTTTGTTTTAAATAATTTAGTTTTTTGTATTTTTGTATCTGTTTTTTAAAAGCTAAAATCAATAATTATCCTTTCATATTTTTAATTGAAATGTTCATTTGTATACTATTAAATAGCTATTTTAATCATGGAATCAGAAATAGAAAAAATTAAACGAAAAGAAGAGTTTTTCAAGCAGATAGTTCACGAATTGAAGACAGAAGAACGATTCGTGAATTATTTTAAGCAATACCATCCTTCATCCGTCGAAAGCTTCATTAATTATTATGCTCAACAAAAAGTGCGTTGGTATGAAGAAGCTGAAATGCGTTTACGTCATGAAGAAAGAGAAAATAATAAGTGGCTTAAATTGTGTTTTAAAGCATTGGAAGAAATTCAACAAAAGAAGCTTTTTAACGCCCAATGCCTTTGGCGAGCGGAAAAAATTAAACTAAAGGGAATTGATATTTGTGAGGATTTCATGTATTGGGAATACCGTATACTTTGGTGCCCGTCTATCCCTCTAATAGAGCAGCACGAACTCGATTTTTATATTCGCTATTTACGTGAATCTTCTCTTGAAGAAGAATTTGATAAACGTGGAGAATATCAATCTTACGAACATATAAAAAATGCCTTTTTAAAAAAGGAAGAAGAATACTGTTACTCACCATGGTATCGTTTCTATGATAAAGAATTTGGAACACATTCACTATTCGAGCTTCCCAATATTCGTGAAGAAAAAGAAGATTTTTATTGAGAATTGTACTATGTTGAATATCGGCGCATCAATAAAGAAATAATAGAAGAAAATAGTAGAAAAGACAGAGAAAGGAAAAAGTCACTAAGTTATTATTTACCTGAATTTATAGAAAGCTTTATAAAAGAAAACGAATCCAAAGAATTTCAGCAATTCTGGGAAGCCAAAAAAAGATGGTACAATAAAAATGAAAAAAATGAATGGCCCTTAGTTTATATCGAATACCTCGAAGATATTCCTGAGCAATATTTTGCAATTGAACCTGCTAAAGATTGGCGCATAGCTGTACAAGCCACTTGGGAAAGATACAAACGCAATAAAGTAATTGAATTATTGCCATATGCGCATGAGCAATACCTCGAACATAAAGGGGAAAAATGGAATTATGAAGGAAGAGAAGAACACTTCTCCGCTTTCAAAGATGATGAAAAAGGTATACAAAACACTATTCGTAAACATATTCTTGAAGGTCGAAAATTAAAGGGCGAACCTCTGGATTTTAATTTCTAATATATTATGAACCTGAGTTCGGGTTAAGCAAAAAGTCTGAGTTGAGATTCGAAAGCTTTAATTA
>JBAWXL010000132.1:0-12435 GCA_037144095.1 Bacteroidota bacterium | reverse complement strand
AAGGATAGAAATATTTTGCCATTTTTGGTTACAATATTGTTGATAAGGTACTAAGGAAGTAATTTCAATAGGTTATTATGAATTGCCTGCCGACAGCTTTGCAACAAATGGAGTTATGCTAACAGAGAAATTCAAAAAAGATTAAAGTCTTTCAAGTACTTTTTGATAATTGCAATTAATGAGAAAATATTTCGGAATATACTGAATAATAATCAAATTATATCTGAAAATATTCAAAGTAAGTTAAACAAATAAATACATGAGTAATATAATCGTATTAGGAGCCGGCATGGTGGGAAGTGCTATGGCTATTGATTTATCAAAGGAACATAAAGTAACTTCAACAGATGTCGACCTTGAATGTCTGAAACATTTGAAATCGAAGCATGAGCATATCGAAACTTTGCAATTAGATGTTTGCGATATCGCTAAGCTGCATTCGGTTATACAGGATTTCGATTTAGTGATATGTGCTGTTCCCGGCTTTCTGGGTTTTCAAACAGTAAAACAAATAATTGAAGCAGGAAAGAATGTTGTTGACATTTCCTTTTTCCCCGAAAATGCTCTTGATTTAGACAATTTCGCAAAAGCCAAAGGGGTCACCGCTATTGTAGATTGTGGTGTTGCCCCCGGTATGGGCAACTTGATGTTAGGTTATTATAACCAAAGACTTAAACTAAGCGATTTTGAATGTTTGGTGGGTGGTTTGCCAAAAGTAAGAAAATGGCCTTTTAGTTATAAAGCCCCTTTTTCTCCTATTGATGTAATTGAAGAATATACGCGTCTTGCCCGTTATGTTGAAAATGGGAATATCATCACGCGTGAACCTCTGACGGATTGCGAATTTGTTGAATTTGAAAAGGTTGGAACCCTCGAAGCTTTTAATTCAGATGGATTGAGGTCGATTATCTACACAATGCCCCATATTAAAAACATGAAAGAAAAGACACTTCGATATCCGGGGCATGTTGAATATGTGAGAGTTTTGAAAGAAAGTGGTTTCTTTAATAAAGAAAAAATCATTGTAAATGGAACCGAAGTCTCCCCTTTTGAATTTACCTGTAAAATTCTTTTTAATGAGTGGAAACTTGCTGAAACTGAAGATGAAATTACGTTGATGCGTGTTACACTTAAAGGAGAAAACGAAGTTGGGTTGAAGGAAACAATTGTGTATAACTTATTTGATGAATATTGTCACGAAACACAGACTTCTTCGATGGCACGAACAACGGGCTATACCGCAACCGCCGCTGCAAATATGTTTCTAAAAGGTTTGTTTACAGAAAAGGGCGTTTTTCCACCGGAACTGATTGGGAAAGATGAAACTTGTTTCAATTTCATTTTAAATTATCTGGAAGCAAGAAAGGTTTGTTATAAAAAAACCATTAGCAAAGGAGAATAATCAATCAAAAAAGCGCTTCAACCACAGCATGAACTAATTAAAAGCTGAGCGTCACTATTCTTATTGTTTTACAACTTACTTCTCCCCTACTGCATATCAATTATTAATCCATCAGGTTTCATAAATCTTTTGGATGATTCAACGTCAATATTAGATTTACACTAAGTTATTCAACAAAGAATACTATATTTTGTTGTAATTTTGCATTTTAACAACTCAAATATGAAAAGATTATTCATCAGTATTTCCCTTTTACTTTTATTCCTCACAACTGTATTTGGGCAAATACCTTCTGGATATTATGATGCTGCTGCCGGTTTAACGGGTGACAATCTGAGGTCGGCTTTGAAAACAATAAGCAAAACCGGACATGTTAAGTTATCTTATTCAGCCGTTTGGACTGCTTATAGCTACACTGATGTTAGACCTGCTCCAAATAATACTATCATTTGGGATATGTATTCAGATGTCCCGGGGGGTACGCCGGCACATACTTTTACCGTCATTACTAGCCAATGTGGGAGTAGCAGCAATGCAAATACTGAGGGGGTTTGCTACTCGCGTGAGCATTGTTTGCCAAATTCTTGGTGGGGAGGAATTGACGATGCAACTCATCAACAATATACTGATTTGAATCAGTTATTCCCTGCTGATCAATATGTAAACAACTATAAAAGCGCTCATCCTATCGGACAAGTGGGTAATGCAAGTTATACTTCCTCTAATGGCACTAAGGTGGGTTCATGTTCCTATCCGGGTTACACAGGAGTTGTTTTTGAGCCAATTAATGAATATAAAGGTGATTTTGCAAGAGCCTATTTGTATTCGGCTACACGTTATATGGACGAGATTGGGAATTGGGTTAGGTCGTATCCAAACACAGAAATGATTAATATTTTTGATACCACAACCAATAACTTTAAGCCCTGGTTTATTGCCATGTTGTTGAGTTGGCACAATAGCGATACGGTAAGCACAAAAGAAATAAACCGAAATAATGCGATTTATTACAATTCAGGACAGCATAATAGAAACCCTTTCGTTGATCATCCTGAATATGTAAACGCCATTTGGGGAAGCATTAAGCCCCAACCCAGCAATTATCCCACTAATTTTTCGGCTAAGAATATTCACTTGAAATGGGCAGATGCAAGCGGAAGTGTGTTGCCTGAACATTATTTAATTCGGATGAGTGCCATTGGATACAGCGCTATCCCCGACCCTGTTAATGGAACCTATTATCCTAACAGCGCAACAGATCTAAATGTAAACTATGGAGTTCAGGAAGCCTGGTTTGAAAATTTGAATACGAATACTACCTATTTTTTTAAAATATTTGGTTACAAAGGGAGTGGAAATGCTTGCAGCTACAAGATTGATAATAATGTTCCTCAGATTAGTTATACCACCAATTAATCTCAATAATAGCATCATATGAAAACTAATCCCAAGTATTCCTTTCCTATTATTATTTTCCTTTTTCTAATTATTTTTAATCTGAAGCATGATACAATAGTAGCACAGGTAAACATCGCTACAGGGGGCACTTATTTCCAAAATTTCAATATTGGAACCACTGCAATTGCCACTTTGCCCACAGGATGGAGAATGGATAAAAATTTGAATGTCAGAACTCTTGGAACATATAGTGCCGCTGTTTCAGCAACAGAGTCCAGGGCAGGAAATAATATGTCATCTACGGCATCGAATGGTTTGTATAACTTCGCTTATGGTGATGCTGCCACCGATACCAACAGAGCTATTGGAGGCATTTCTTCCAGTTCCGGTTCCAAAAGTGTTAATATGTATGTCCAACTATTTAATAATGGTGCAAACGCAATCCCTTCGTTCAACATCAGTTATAAAGTTGATAAATTCAGAAATGGCACCAATGCTGCCGGTTTTTCTATGCAAATGTATTACTCTACAGATGGCATTAGCTGGACTGCTGCAGGAAGCGCTTTTCTGACTTCTTTTGCAGGAAGTGATGCTGCAAACACCGGTTTTACCCCTGCTCCCGGCGCCATAATCACCGTAAATCCTCAGGCATTAAATGTGTCCTTATCTGCAAGTTCTTATTTGTACTTAGCCTGGAATTATTCAGTTACGTCGGGCACTACCACGACCAATGCACAGGCTTTAGCAATTGATAGCGTTACAATAACCGCAGCCACTTCCTTTGCCCCTGCTATATCAGTTGGTAGCATTTCAGCCTTTGGAAATCAAATTGTAAACTCAACTTCTGCCGAAAAAAGCTATAAGGTTTCAGGAAGTTTTTTAAGTGGAAATATTATTATTTCTCCGCCTCAGGGATTTTATATTTCTACCACTTCAGGTTCGGGATATATAACCTATCCCGATTCGCTTGTATTAATACAAAACGGCGGAAATGTTGATAGCACAACTATTTATGCAGTATTTAAACCAACTGCTCTACAAACTTACACGGCAAATATTATTCATAAAAGCGCAGGTGCTACGAGCAGAAATGTGGCTGTCAGCGGAACCGGAGTTGCCATCAGCGATCCGACTTCTTTAACTGCTACAGCCATCAGCGATGTTCAAATTAACCTTTCCGCAACTGCCAATTCCAGTTCAAATAATATTATAGTGGTTTATAATTCAAGCGGAACCTTTACTGCACCCACCAATGGGCTTGCCGCAGGAGCTATTGGAAGTGCTTTTGCAAATGGGACAATTTTATATAAAGGTGCCGCTTCATCCATGGTGAATCATACGGGTTTAATTGCTCAACAAACGGTTTATTATAAGGCATTTTCCTATGATGTGTATAATTTTTATTCTAGCGGAATCACTGCAAATGCCACTACTTTTGTTTCCCCTCCTTCCAATCACCCGGGTTTATTTTCTGCCGAACAAGGGGCTCCCGATTATAGCAATATTGATGTGATTTGGAATGATGCTGCAGGGGTCGTTCTTCCCGATGGATATCTCATAAAATCAAGCACAACAGGCTATAGCAACATTCCAAATCCAATTAATGGCATACCCGAAGCCAATAGCACTTTAACCAAAAATGTGCTTCCAAATGTCCAAAGAAGTTCATTTACGGGCTTATCTCCCAATACAATATATTATTATAAAATATTTCCTTACACAAATTCAGGTACTGATATTAAATATAAATCAGATGGAATTATTCCGCAGGATTTTCAAACTACTGCCTCTATGCCCTGGATTGAAGATTTCGAAACAGGTTCAAAATCAAATTATTTAATTGCTAACGCTAATTGCACCAAAGGTTCATGGACTTTTGATGAGGCTTTGATTGGGAGTTTAACCACCGATCATAAAAATGGTCTTCAGAGCATTAGACTTAGAAATTCGGGAGGCAGTGTGTATATGAATTTTGACAAACCCAATGGTGCCGATACAGTTATAATTTATCACTCAGTGTATGGGACTGATAATCCAAGCAATTGGAAGCTGCAAATGTCAACAAACCAAGGCATTTCATGGATAGATATTGGAGATTCAGTTACTGCAAGCACTACGACCCTTACTCCTGCATATTTTATTATTAAACAAGCTGGGAATGTTCGTTTTAAGATTATTCATCTGAGTGGTGGAAGTGCCAACAGGCTCAATATTGATGATATTCATATCGGTGATTTTTCCTTAGGTTTTACTTTTAAAGATTCTATAAATACAAGTTGTTATGGGGGAAAAATCACACTTAATTCTGCTACCGGCGGAAGAGGAAATAACTATCAATATGCGATTCGCACACCTGCCAACACCGGAATATGGGGCAACTGGCAAACGGATACTGTTTTTAGTGGCTTAAACGCAGGCATTTATGGTGTGAAAGCAAAAGATGGCATGGGCAACGAAACCAAAGAATTCAGCTTTACGATCTATCAAAACAGAACGCTTCAAGTGAAGCTGTTTTTAGAAGGATTATTTAAAAATGATTCTTTGATGGAAGCCATCAACGGCACTACCCGAAACCCTCAATGGGGACAGGGAATTTCCGACAAAATTGATATTTCGCTTTATAATGCTATGCCCCCTCATTCCTTGCAGTATACTCAAAATAATGTCAACTTATACACTAATGGAATTGCAACAATGACAAGCTCTTGCGCTAATAATGGCAACTATTTCATTGCTATTAAAAATCGAAATCACCTTCAAACCTGGTCGGCTATTGCGCTTCCTTTTAGCTCAGCCTTTGTCAGTTATGACTTTACTACTGATATGATGCAGGCTTATGGTGTAGATGCGCAAAAACAACTTGCCTTAAATAAGTATGCCTTTTATGCCGGGGATTTAAATGAAAATGGAACTATCAATTCAGATGATTTCAATATTTTAGATCAAGATTTAATGTTAGGAATAATTGGTTTTACACCTTCAGATATGAATGGAAACGGATGGGTCGATGCCGACGACTTTAACCTTTTTGAACCAAATTTTGTCAGAGGTATTTCTGCTCAGTTTCCTTAAATGATGTGCATTGTCACTGCAATACTTTGTATGGATTAGAAGGGCATAGTATTAGTATATTTCCAAAAGATTATCTACTATAATCCTTATCAATTCAAATCGAATTATACTGATATCCTATTGGCATAATCAGTTGCAGATCTTTATCTTTTCAATTAAAAGTCTATTCCGAAAGAGTTTTCTTCAAAAATGAGTCAATTCTCACCCTTCAAAGCTGTTGGAATGATAGATAAGCCCAAAGGGTTGAATAAGGGAATAAGGTCAAATGGTGGGAGCGATATTTATTATTGTTATTAAGGTAATAAAGTTACAGAAAACTAAGCTTATTCCCTTAATAACAATAATGTATGTCCTGTAAATCAAACCTTATCACCTTATTAAAAGAGCAAAAATGGCTAACTTTAAGAATATAAACACCTTTAAAGAAGGAGGTTTTTAAAGTAAAATTAAATTTGAAATCAGCGAATCTGTGGCTATTAGATATTTTCGAATATTATTCAGACTAAACTCAATTAACAATCTTTAATTCCAAACCTATTAACACATCTAATCCAAAACTAATATGCTCTAATTCATCAAATTACTAATTCGAAAAATCTAAAAACCGAATTTTAAGAATGTAATTAAAATGAAATATATTCTTAATATTATGAGATAAACACCAAAAACGATCAGGAACAAATCAAATCCGAATAGATTAATTAACATTATGATGATAAAATAATCAAATATGATGGGATTAATTAACAATCTGATGGGATTTATTTACAATATGATGAGAATAATTTGAAAAGTGATGATATAAATATGAAACCTGATGTCATCCAAATCGAACCTGATGTTATAAATATGAAACCTGAAATGTCACTTTTGAAAAATTAACGAGAAAAATAGAACAACCGATAAGCCTATTTCGATATCTGATAAGGCTATTATGAAACCTGATATTAATATTAGAACAAGAAATGTTAGAAAAACAAGAGGGAATGTTATTCTGAAAAAAAGAGATGAAGACTTTTCAAAAACTAAAAACCCTAATTTCAAATTGATAATTCCTATTGCAATAAGCGATATTAATATTCCCTAAGTTGATGAAAATAATTTTAAAAGAAATTAAACCTTCAGCCCCCACCCCTAAGCTCCTATGAATTTTGAATTTGATATATTGAATTTGGGCATTTCCTTTTATTATTGAATGAGTTGAATCAGAAAATCTGATGCTTATTTATCAATAAGTCAAACCTTATCTATTTGAAATTGTTTTCTTATTTGACTTTAAAATTTGATTTAATCAAATATGACTTATTTTTGCACCCCAAATTAAAACATGAATATCACCATCGACACCCAATCAGGCTTTTGTTTCGGAGTAGTTAACGCCATCCGAGCTGCCGAAAAAGAACTTAAAAGTTCTGATTCATTGCTTTGTCTTGGAGATATAGTTCATAACAATGCCGAAGTAAACCGACTTAAGGAGAAAGGACTTGAGATTATTGAACACGAACAATTGCATACCGCCGGCCATCAAAAGGTACTGATTCGAGCACATGGCGAACCTCCTGAAACTTATCAGAAAGCTAAAGAAAATCATATCACCCTAATTGATGCCACTTGTCCGGTGGTTTTGAAGTTGCAGGAAAGGATTCGCAAAGGTTATGAAGAGATTAAATCCATTGGCGGGCAAATTGTAATTTATGGGAAAGAAGGACATGCCGAAGTGAATGGATTGGTTGGACAAACTAATAATGAAGCTATTATTATTAATCATCCCGATGATATTTCTAAAATTGATTTTAATCGCCCGATTCGTTTGTATTCTCAAACCACTCAAAGCATTGACGGCTTCAAACATATTGTGGAATTAATTCACGAGCAAATCATTGCTAAGGGAAAAGAGACCAGGCAATTTACTGCAATTGATTCGATTTGTCGGCAAGTTTCGCACAGAGCACCTCATCTTAGAGAGTTTGCACAACTCTATCAGGTAATAATTTTTGTGAGTGGGAAGAAAAGTTCTAATGGTTTGGCCCTATTTGCTGAATGTAAAAAAGCCAACCCCCTCTCCTATTTGATTTCCGACATTGATGACATTGAATCAAAATGGTTTAAAGATATTGACACGGTAGGAATTTGTGGAGCTACCTCCACTCCCATGTGGTTGATGGAAAAAGTAGCTCAACATCTTCATATTATGACAAGTAAAAAACAATAATGAATAAGACCCCATCAAAAATTCAACCGAAAAACCCTTTGAAAATTGAACCTTGTACTTTTATTTTCTAAATCTAACATCAATTATTAATTATAAAAAATGAGCATTATAAAAGAAGAAAACATTCGCAAAGAAAGCTTGCAGGAAGTGGCACGCATGATGATGTTAGCCGCCCGAACAGCTCCAAAAGGCAGAGGAATTGATACGCTAAACATCCTAATGGTGCAAGGAGATGATATAATCCCTATTGCCGAAAGAATGAAAGAAATTGGCAAAATGCAAGGGAGTGAATTTTTCATTCGCGATGCCGAAAACATTTTAACAGCAGGCATAATGGTATTGATTGGAACCCGCATTTCTACGACAGGATTAAACTATTGTGGACTATGTGGCTTTGAAAATTGTGCTGATAAAAACAAAAAACTGGAAACTCCCTGTGTGTATAACCTATTGAATCTGGGCATTGCCATAGGTTCTGCAGTTAGCGTTGCCGCCGACCATAGAGTTGACAATCGCATTATGTATTCTGCTGGATTAGCTGCAGTTGAACTCGGAATTATGGGTGAAGATGTAAAAGTTTGTATGGCAATTCCCTTATCCTGCAGCAGTAAAAGTCCTTTTTTTGACAGGAAATAAACATAGGTGTAAATTGATTTGGAATAGCTAAATCATAAAATTTCACTTAATAAGATTATCAGACATTCAATGCCTGCATCTTTCTCCCCTACTCATTTCAAATTATCCTTTTTTAAAATCGATTCAGAAATTTTATTGGCTTTTACTTTTTTATTTTATTCATACACTAAAATTCAATTTGTCTGAATTGTTTTTTTGTTGATTAATATCAAAATCATAATAAATAAAAAAGCAACTTGCATCCAAATCACCAAGTTTTGCAATCAATTGTTTTGTTTCGTTTGCAACATAAGGTTGTAGTATATTCGTCTTTTCGTAGAAATTTACTATGTTTCCAAGCGAACTGATTCCTAAACATAAGTTTATTTTCGATTTATCTGAATATTGATTTTTAAGTTTACTTAGATATAAATTTTCGTCAATTGCTTTTTGCACTGGCTCCTTAAAAGGATTAAACATCTCTTCACACATTGCTTCAAAAACAAAGAGATTTTCGCTTGTATAGAGTATTTCTGAAGTTTGATTGTTTAATTCGTTGAGAACTTCTTTGAATAGAGAAAGTTCAGGTTTAAGGGTTTCTCTAATATATTTGAGTTGCTGATAAGATAAACCTTTAATCGGTGGAAAATTCCATAATGGTATTTTAATAAAATCAGGGAATTCATTTTCAGAAGATGCTGTATTGGTTTGGGGGTATATTTCTTCAATTACTTTATCCAATAAAAGTATATGTTCGCGTACAAGTAAGGCGCGGGCAATATCTTTTATATATTTATGTTCTTGATTTTCCATTCCGTCATAATTCGACATAACAGGGTCAAAGATTCCTTGTTCTTTGAAAGGCAATAGTTCAAGCAAATCATGATTTTTGAGTATTAATTCGGTTGAATCAATAAGTCGTTTTCTAAATCCATTGACAATTCCATTGTATTTCCCTATCATTACAAGATTATCTTGAGTTTTGTTTTTCAGGTTTTTAGCTTTTTTAATTGTCGGAAGACTATTTTCCATTATCCTGCACCAATCGGAAGTTTCTTTATCTTGCTGAAACCAATCTTTATATGAACTTATAATTAGTTCATCCTTCATTTTAGGCAGCCTTTCCCTTAATTCGATAAATACCGGAATAGCAGATTCAAACATCACCTTATCGGCAATTAATATAGTGGGATGAATACTAATTGCTTCACTTTCAAAACTTACTTTTGATTTACCTACGTTATAACAATTTACTTGCATTTCGATTTCTCCTTCCTTTTTATTTTATTTTCAGAACTTATCTTTATATTTTAGCTTTCTTTGTAACTTCTTTTTCTTTAGACCTTTTCCCCCTTTTATTTCAAACATTAAAAATTTTCAAATCCGGAACGGCAACTTTTAATATCTTATAAATCTCTTCTGTTCCCTGAATTTCATAATACATAAAAACATAGCATTTATTCAGAATTGAATGTCGGTTTAGCTGTTCCTTTATTTCATTCACAACATAAGGCACTAATACCTCTGCCTTATGATAATAATCGGCTAAGGTCTCAGCTGAGGTAATTCCCAAACAACATTTAATCTTTATTTTATCAGAATATAGGTTCCTGAATTTGCTCAGATAAATACTTTCTTCAACAGATTGTTGAATTTGAGCAATATGAGGCACTATTGCTTGTTGACACAAATGATTAATTTGTTCGAAATTTCCGCTGTTATAACTTAGTTCGGCAAGTTGTTCAGATAATTTTTTAAGATCTTCTTTGAAGGGAGCGAATACAGGTTTAAGGTCTTCTCTTGTATAAAGCATTTCTTCATATTTTACCCCTCTGAACAAAGGAAAGTCACACAGGGGAATTTTAATGAAATCCTTTATTTCATTTTGGGTGGTTGATAGCTTAGTGAAACTGAAAAACTCTTCTAATATATCATCAAGTAATAAAATGTTTTTGCCTTCGGTAAGTGTGCTTACAATTTGTTGTATATATCCATCTTCTTTACTTTTATCCCCATGCATATTCTCTATATTCACCTTTATTAAAGCGTCCTTAACAAAAGTCAGCAATTCAAATATATCAAGAGCATTTAAAGTCTTCTCATTATGTATCAACATTTGGGTTTTGCACCAATCAATTACATATTTGAATTTAGCAATTTGTTCGAATTCCTTTTTTGTTTTATTTTTCGATTGTTTTAGTCTTTTAACTATTGGAAGATTTTTCCTTATAGTAGATTCCCATTTCGCATTTGCTTCATTTTTTTCAATATTATTTGCGTATACTTTGATTACCGTTTCATCTTTATAGGAGGGTATGTCAAACTGAATGATAATAAAAACAGCAGTTAAAGAATCGAGCAGCAGCTTATCGGCAATTAATATATTCGGATGAACATAAAAAGATTCTTTTATAAGATTAATTTTTGAACCTTCAAAGTTATAAATATTTATTTGCATGTCAGGGATTAAATATTAATGGTTTATTGAATAGATGGGGGTAATTACTTCATTATGTACCACTCAGAGTAGATCAAGAACATCCTATTTTCATCTTATTTACAGTAATACATCCAATTTTATAGCATTCTTTTTCAATTACAATAGTTAAATTAATTTCAACTTTTTCTTTGCTTCCTGATTTATAAATAGTGATATCATATAAGTCATTTCTATTTGAATCTTTTTTAATAGCTATGGTTTTCAACCATTCAGCATCAAAATATTGTGCATTTAAAAAAGGATCATAGTCTAATTCGTCGATTGATAAATCACCAATACTTTTCAAAAGTTCCATTGTGCAATATTTTCTGAGTATTGAATCATTCTTTGTCTGCTCTGTTTTAGGTGAATCTGAATTTGAATTTAACGTAATATAATCGGTATAAAAGCTTTTTAACATGTTCAGAATCTGTTGCTCAGAATAGTCAACATTACTTTTGGTATTTTTAATTGTTTGTGCATTTAGGCAAATAGTCATGCTTGAAAAAAAAGCTATTATTAAAAGGTAGAAAATTATTTTTTTTGTTTTCATTTGCTGATTGTAATTGGCATGTGCTTTTTTAAACTCATAATGCATCACCAAAATTACAAATAATTCAATTCACATAAATAAAAGAAAATTTATTTTTACAAATATCTAATGATTAGCTTATTATGTGATAATATCTAAGTGTATTATTTCAAAATATCATATTTTCAAAGCCAATTTGCAAAATCAAATTAGCAAGTTTCTTCATTTAAATTTGATATCATATGAAAATGATATTTATGCTATAAAAATGATATTCTTCATAACCATCACAATATCTGTGTGATAACAAAAATGATATTTATGATATTTTTCCAGATGCCCTTGATGTGGTTCCAGATGCCCTTGATGTGGTTCCAGATGCCCTTGATGTGGTTCTAGATGCCCTTGATGTGGTTCTAGATGCCCTTGCTTTGGTTCTAGAAGCGCTTGCTTCGGTTCTAGAAGCGCTTGCTTCGGTTCAAGAAGCACTTGCTTTGGTTCCAGAAGCGCTTGCTTTGGTCATAGATGCCCTTGCTTTTGTTCCAGATGCCCTTGCTGTGATTTCAGGGGGTTTTGAAGATTTATTAACCTCTGTTGTGATGGATGGTTTAGCATTTTAGTATTCTTCCTTTACTAAACAACATCCGCCATTTTTAAACGCAGAGATTCACAAAGAACTCGCAGAGAACCGCAAAGATTCTTCAATTGTAACTTATCTTCCTCTG
>JBAWXL010000131.1:0-12437 GCA_037144095.1 Bacteroidota bacterium | reverse complement strand
CCGTCAAAACGTGTCGTTGTTATCTGGTCAGTCTTTTTTTAACATTGCAGGTAACAATTGGCTTGCCGCCATAATGGCGGTTATTTCTACTTTAATTTTACTTTGATAAAGCTTCACCATTTTGTTTTTAATTCATTGTAATACTTAATAATAATTAAAATTCAAAACTATCAAGCGGGCTTTTTACTTGTTCCATTCCCTTATGAGTTATATGCGTATATATTTCTGTTGTCTTACTCGAACTATGCCCTAATAGTTCTTGTATATATCGTAAATCAGTTCCTCTTTCGAGCAAATGAGTTGCAAAACTGTGTCGCAAAGTATGTACGGTCGCTTTCTTCATTATTTTTGCATCAAAGCAGGCTTTCCTAAAAACATTCTGAATGCTTCGTTCAGAATATTGTCCTCCGTCCTGTCCTTCAAAAAGCCAAACTTTTGGTTTATACTGCTTAAAATATTCCCTCAAAATTAATAATAATTTTCCAGATAAGATGCTATTTCTATCTTTTTTTCCTTTTGCCCCTTTAATTAATATTGCCATTCGGCTACTATCAATATCTGCAATTCTCAAATTAATGGCTTCGCTTATTCGCAAACCAGCTGAATATATGGTTAGTAAGATTGCTTTATGTTTTAAATTATCAACACATTTTATAATTCGTTTCACTTCTTCTTCGCTCAAAACATTTGGCAATGTTTTTTCTTTAAAAGGTCGGTCAATGGTAATATAAGGCATTCTTTTCCCATGACAAACCTTTTCATAATAGAATTTAATGGAATTTATTACCTGATTTTGATAAGAAGAGGATATTTTTCTTTTTTCAACAAGGTATAGGAGATAGTTTTTAATATCAACTTCCGTTATTTCATTTAATTCTTTTTTGCTATAGTAATTAATAAAATCAGCAAAAGCAGATGTATAAACACGTATTGTATTTTCGCTATATCTAACCAACTTTAGTTTTTCAATAAATTCTATAGGAATTTTACGCTCATTTCCATAGTTTTTTATCGCCTTTTCACCTTCATTTTTAGTATCGAGATATTTAATATTTATCTGATAATCAAATTTCCTGAAATAGCTTATTATTTCTTCTTCAATATTGCGTGTATACGGAAATTTCCAATATTTTTCTTTAATATTCCAACTATGATAGGGGATAGTCTTTATTTTTTCGATATGCTCCTTATTATAAGGTAGTCGCAAAATAATCTTTTTATAATCAATTATTTCAAGCGAAATGAAATTATTATTTTGTGTTGTTTTATCGAGCATAGTAATTAACTTATCTCACCTCAAAATTACAAATAATTCCAATACATACATTATTTAATTTTCAAATAGCCCCATCCACAAATTATTTTTCCAAAATTTTGATTTGTAAACATAATTATTACTAATTTTGGAGCCTTCCAAATTTGACACTTAAGTCAATAGGGATGAAGTAGAAAGGAGGAATAAAGAAATGGACGATAAAGTTAGAGGAACGATTACACCTGCCAACACCACTGCAATTGTGGCTATACCGGCAGAAGTTGAAACTCAGTTGCCATTCTTGATCAATCTTACAAAAGACGAACGCAAGACTATGCGCAAAATGGGCACTAAGAAAGCTGGTTTTGTGGCAGATGCACATGCAGGAGCCTTGGCACACACCGATGAATTGCCGGCAAATTATGATGTTTCTGTTTTTACAGAAAAAATGCTGATTATGGCCACACTGCCTTATTTGCGTCAGGAATTAGAAAAGATTGTGGAAAAAATGAGAGACACTGAAATGCAATTAGGTCATGAACTTATGCAGCATGCAGATTTTACTTACGAACATCTGAAACTGGGTAGCAAAGAAAATGCTCCGGTTAAAGAAATTGTTGGCGAATTGGGTGCAACCTATAAGGGTCAGGGCAAAAAGAAGGCAGCAACTGCTTTTACGATTGCAGCACAAGGAGAAGTTACTGTAAGCAATGTGGTTACGGGTAAACTTTTTGTAAACAATGGAACTACAATTCTAAAGTTCAAACCAGGCAACAACTTGCCCACAGCAATAAAGTCGATGCCTGAAGTTACGGTCAATCCAGGCAATTCAGCTAAAATTGCATCGGGTTGGACCACTATTACGGTTAGCAATGTTAGCGCAACTGCCGAAGGTAGTTTCGCCATTAGAGTAAAATAAACATCTAAATCAATCTGGCGATTGTATTTATTTGTGTTTTACTATGAAGAGAATGCATCCTCCGCGGGATGCGTTTTCGTTTTAAAGAGGTTTGAAAAGTAGTTAGTTTACTAAACTGAAGTAGATACATTACTAAACTGAAGTAGATACATTACTAAACTGAGTGAGTAACTTCACTAAACTGAGTGAGTAACTTCACTAAACTGAGTGAGTAAGCTTACTAAACTGAGTGAGTGATTCACAGAACTGAGTATGTACGCAACTAAACTGTGTTAGTGTCGAACAGAACTGAGTTTGTACAGCACTAAACTGTGTTAGTGTTGAAGAGAACCGAAGTAGTTGCCTTTCTAATGTGAGTGAGTACCGAACAGAACTGAAGTAGTGATGCAGAGAACTGAGTTAGTACGGAACAGAACTGAGTTAGTGTGGAACAGAACTGAGTGAGCTCGGCACAAAACTTATTTAGAAGGGAAAACTTCTAATTGGCTGTTTTTCAGGACGGACACCTCCGGTAGTTTTCCCTTGGGCTTTTTAGGCTAAAGCCAGTTACAATATTTCATCATAAGCTCGTTGGCGGCAATGAATTTGGGTTTTCCTTGGGTCTTTGAATTTG
This sequence comes from Bacteroidota bacterium, assembly GCA_037144095.1. Taxonomy (GTDB): domain Bacteria; phylum Bacteroidota; class Bacteroidia; order Bacteroidales; family CAIXTV01; genus CAIXTV01. The sequence continues at coordinate 9,650 of JBAWXL010000131.1, read as the reverse complement.
GAACTTGAGATTGGGGTCTTTCGCCTTCAGCCTAAGTATTATTATAGACCTAACAGGTTTTTGAAACCTGGTAGGTCTTTTCCTTATTATCAGCCGGCTATGAATTTGGGTTTTCCCCCTTGGGTCTTTCCCCCCTCACTCATAACTCATAATTCATAACTCATAACTCCTAGTCGAGGCTATGAACAACAAGCCCGCTCCTAAGTTTCGGTTCAAACCAGGTGGTTTTTGGAGGCATGATGTTTCCCGAGTCGGCAATATCGATGAGTTGCTTCATCGAAACTGCGTAAAGAGCAAAAGCAACTTTCATTTCGCCATTGTCAACGCGGCGTTTCAACTCAATCAGCCCGCGTATGCCACCAACAAAATCAATACGTTTATCAGTTCTTAAATCTTTAATCCCTAAGATTTCATCAAGGACTAAAATAGAAAGAATGGTGACATCCAACACCCCAATGGGGTCGGCATCATTATAAGTGCCTTCTTTTGCCTTTAGCGAATACCACTTCCCGCTCAAATACATGCTGAATTCGTGTAGTTTGGTAGGTTTATAAATTTCAAGTCCTTTTTCAACAATAATGAAATTCTGATTCAGTTTTTCGATAAAATCGAAATCAGATAAGCCATTCAAGTCTTTCACCAAACGATTATAGTCGATAATTTTGAGCTGATTATCGGGAAAATGAACTGCCAGAAAGAAATTGTATTCTTCGTTTCCGGTGTGCTGAGGGTTATTTTGTTTCTTTTCGTTGCCCACTAAAGCTGCGGCTGCGGTGCGATGATGCCCGTCGGCAACATAGGTGAAAGGAACTTTGGTTCTGAACAATTCAATAATTTGCTTAATGGTTTCGCTGTTGCTGATTACCCAAAAATGGTGTTCAAAACCATCATTTGCGGTAAAATCATACTCAGGTTTCTGATTTTGTATGATTTCTTCCACAATGTCGTCAATTTCCTGAACGGCAGGATAGGTGAAGAAAACAGGCTCCATGTTGGCGTTCGTAATCCGAACATGTTTCATGCGGTCTTCTTCTTTATCTTTACGGGTCAGCTCATGTTTTTTAATCACGTTGTTCAGGTAATCTTCAACACCAGCGCAGCCTACGATGCCATATTGCGTTCTGCCATCCATAGTTTGAGCATAGATGTAGAGCTGAGGTTTCTCATCCTGAATCAGCCATCCGTTGTTTTTAAAAAGAGTGAAATTTTCTTTAGCTTTTTCATACACACTGCTGTCGTGCTCATCAATTCCTTTGGGCAAATCGATTTCAGGTTTAATGATATGAAGGAGGGAGTAGGGGTTTCCTTCAGCCTCTATTCGGGCTTCAGACGAATTGAGCACATCGTAAGGCTTTGAAGCTAATTGTTTTGCAATGTTTTTTGGAGGACGAAGTCCGGTAAATGCTTTAAGAATAGCCATATTGGTAAGTTTTTAGAGTTGATTTGTTTATTATTAGGGAACGAAAGTAAATAAAAAAATAAATAGGCAACAAAAAAAAATGCCACTTCACGAAAAAGTGGCATTTTTCAACTATCTGTTATAGTTAGGTTGATCGTCATCTTCCATAATGTCATCATCAAAATCAGACCTAATATCAGATTGTGAAGCAGGTCTTGGCCCTTTTTGAAGTGAAACAATGAGTGAACCAATCATTTTAGTGAGTTCCATTAAATGTAAACGGGAAACTTCTTCAATTTCATCGCTAATTAAATTGAGTTTCCTTGTAAGATTAGTAAAAATAACACATTCGCGAACAGAACTTTTCGCCATTTTCAGGAAATAAATAAATTGACTTTTGTTTCTTGATGAGCCTTCAGCAATATTCAACGATATTGCCTGGGCTGATTTCAGAAACGGCAGGGTTAAACTCTCTTTCATCAAGGGTGGGAAATGCTGAACGGTCTGGTGAACCCATTCGATGTAATCGAGTGCTTTGTGATAGATACGAAGATCTTCGAATCTAAAGAAGCTGGTGTTTTCTCTTTCAGTTGACATGGTTTTTGGTTTTGGATGTTTATTGTTTTGTTTTGGATAGTAGAAGAACAGTAATTATTTATTGACCTGAAAAGTAGTATCACCCTCTTTGATGAACTTAACAATTTGGTTTGCTGCTGCAATACCGGCATTAATATTGGCTTCAGAAGTTTGAGCACCCATTTTTTTAGGGGTAAAATAGAATCTTCCGGCAAATTTCTCGGCAAAAATTGCTTTACACTCAGGTTCAACATCAGAAACATATTTAAAATCGGGTCTTTCTTCAAATATTTTCACAAGAGAATCTTCGCAAATAACTTCTTTACGGGCAGTATTTACTAAAGTAGCTCCTTTTGGCATCAGGCTGAGTAAGTCGTAATTAATTGATTTCTTCGTTTGAGCATTAGCAGGAATGTGCAACGAAACATATTGGCAGGTTTTATACAATTCTTCAACCGTTTCAATATGTTTAATACCGTCATTCAGGATGCTTTCTTTCGAGATGAATGGATCAAAGGCATACACATCCATACCAAATCCTTTTGCAATAATGGCAACATATTTTCCGACATTGCCATAAGCATGAATTCCGAGTGTTTTTCCGCGAAGTTCGGTTCCTGAGGCACCGTTGAATAAACCACGAGCTATGTATACCATCATTCCCAAAGCCAATTCGGCAACAGCATTTGAATTCTGACCGGGGGTATTCATAACAACCACGCCTTTTTCGGTGGCTGCTTTGAGGTCAACGTTGTCGTAACCGGCACCGGCACGAACAACAATTTTAAGATTTTTACCCGCTTCAATTACTTCATTCGTAACCAAATCGCTTCGAATAATAATAGCATCTACATTGGCAACGGCTTCAATTAATTCGGAAGCTTGGGTGTATTTTTCGAGTAAAATAATTTCGAAACCTGCACCGGTAACGATTTTTTTGATTTCATCAACAGCAATTTTCGCAAAGGGTTTGTCAGTGGCAATTAGAACTTTAGTCATGTTTAAGGTGTTTAAAAATTAATATTAAGAGGAAGTAGCAAAAATAATTCATTTATTGGAATAAAAAGTATTTTCAGCCAAAATTACAGAAATATTTTTTCCCAAGGACAAAATCGAACAAATTTTTCACGTAATTAGTCGATTTTATATATTTTTAACAGAGAGGGAATACAATATTTGAGTTGATATATTACTTGATATTGATTTAATTTGAGTGTTTTACAATAAAAAAAGGCGCTTTTGAAATTCAAAAACGCCTTAACAACAAACAAACAAAATCTTTATATAATCTGTTTTTCGAATTCATTCATGCAATCAACTAATGCCTGAACGCTTTCGATAGGCAAAGCATTGTAGGTGGAAGCCCTGAAGCCGCCAACTGAGCGATGTCCTTTTATACCAATCATACCTTTGGATTTAGCAAATTCCATAAAGGCATCTTCTTTATCTTTATATGCATCCTGCATCACAAAACAAATATTCATGAGCGAACGCGAACCTTTTTCAGCAGTGCCCTCAAATACTTTACTGCTATCAATTGCATTATATAACAATTGAGCTTTGGCTTTGTTCATTTCGTAAACTTTAGCAACACCACCCAATGATTTAATCCATTTTAAGGTTTCAAGAACTGTGAAAATAGGCATCACAGGAGGTGTGTTAAACATAGAGCCTTCAGCAATATGCGTTTTATAGTCGAGCATTGAAGGAATTTTTCTTTCAACTTTACCTAAAACATCATCGCGTAGAATAACAAAAGTAACACCGGCAGGTCCTAAATTCTTTTGAGCACCACCATAGATGAGTGCATATTTAGAAACATCAACCGGACGGCTTAAAATGTCAGAAGACATGTCAGCAACTAAAGGGATTTCAACTGAAAAGTCTTCATGAATTTCAGTCCCATAAATAGTGTTGTTAGTGGTGATGTGAAAATAATCAGCATCAGCAGGAACTGTGAAGTTTTTTGGAATATAAGAGAAATTCTTATCAGAAGAAGATGCCACAACATCCACTTCTCCAAACAATTTAGCTTCTTTTAAAGCTTTTTTTGCCCAAACACCTGTTTCAAGGTAGGCGCCTTTTTTGTTGAGAAGATTATAAGGAAGCATGCAAAATTGCAAACTGGCTCCACCTCCCAAAAATAAAACATGATAGTTTTCCGGAATGTTTAACATTTCTTTGAACAAAGCAACAGCTTCGTCAATTATTGCCTGAAAATCTTTACTCCGGTGAGAGATTTCAAGCAATGATAATCCTGAACCATTTAAATCAAGAATGGCACTGGCGGTGTTTTCAATAGCCACTCTGGGTAATACTGAGGGGCCTGCATTAAAATTATGTTTTTTCATATTAGAATATGTTTTTTGATGTTTAAAATCAGCAGCAAAATTAGTAATTTATATATTCTGACAAACTAAAATTGAAAAATATTTTCACTGTAATATTCTCTCTTTTCAAAATATGATTTTAACAAATTATTTTGCGTAACTCACTGCTCTTGTTTCTCTGATAACCGTAATTTTAATTTGTCCGGGATAAGTCATTTCGCTTTGAATTTTACGTGATAAATCGAATGATAAAAGACTTGCTTCGTTATCAGTAACTTTTTCAGCACCAACAATAACTCTGAGTTCTCTTCCTGCCTGAATTGCAAAAGTTTTAACAACACCAGGATAAGAAAGTGCAATTTCTTCGAGATGTTTCAATCGTTTGATATAGGATTGAGCCACTTCGCGACGTGCTCCTGGGCGTGCTCCTGAGATGGCATCACAAACCTGAACAATGGGTGAAATAAGACTTTTCATCTCCACTTCGTCGTGGTGAGAACCAATAGCATTAATAACTTCGGGATGTTCTTTGAATTTTTCGGCAAGGGTTAAACCTAAAGCAGCATGTGGTAAATCGGGTTCACCATCAGCCACTTTCCCAATATCGTGAAGTAAACCTGCACGTTTGGCAAGCTTTACATTCAGTCCTAATTCGGAAGCCATAGTAGCACATAAGTTGGCTACCTCTTTCGAGTGTTGCAATAAATTCTGCCCATAAGATGAACGATATTTCATCTTACCAATCAAACGAATCAACTCGTGGTGCATGCCATGAATGCCTAAATCAATAGTAGTTCTTTTGCCGGTTTCTATGATTTCTTGCTCAATTTGTTTGGTGACTTTTGCAACCACTTCCTCAATACGTGCAGGATGGATTCTTCCGTCAGTAACCAGTTTGTGGAGCGATAATCGAGCAATTTCGCGGCGAACCGGATCGAAACCTGAAATTATAATTGCATCAGGGGAGTCGTCAATAATAACTTCAACTCCTGTAAGTGATTCAAGTGTGCGAATGTTTCTTCCTTCGCGACCAATAATTCTGCCTTTTATTTCATCGTTTTCAATATTGAAAACTGAAACTGTATTTTCTACTGCATGTTCGCCTCCTGTACGCTGAATCGTTTCGATTACGATTTTCTTAGCATCACGGTTAGCAGTTAATTTTGCTTCCTCAACAATGTCTTTAATATAAGCCATTGCTTCTGATTTTGCTTCATCTTTTAGGTTATTAATAAGTTGCGCTTTTGCATCCTGAGCCGATATTCCGGAAAGTTTTTCGAGGGTTTCGAGGTGAGTTTTATGCGCTTTATCTACCTCTGCTTGCTTTTTGTTTAAAATATCAAGTTGAGTATTGAGGTTCTCGCGAATGGTGTTCGATTCGTTTTGTTTGCGCTGCACTTCCTCAATCCTCATGTTGATGGATTGTTCTTTTTGTTTAATGCGATTTTCTGCTTTAAGTGTATTTTGCTCTCTCTCAAATGTATTACGTTCGTGTTCGGCTTTCAGTTGCATGAATTTTTCGCGTGCCTGAAGCTCTTTTTCTTTTTTGTAAACATCTGATTCAAATTTAGCTTCTTTCAAAAACTTTTCGGCTTTTTTCTCAACTGCTTTTCGAAGTACGGTTGAGGTTATTAAAACTCCTACTGAGAGTGAAACAAGAATACAGATAATGATTAGTACAATGTTCATGTTGTGTATTTGGTTAGTTAATTAATATGGAGTAGTAGGAGTCAATACGAAAAAAAACCCGCATTATTTCGGAGTTTAGATAAACCCCTGAATGGTAATCTTAGAGCTGCCTTGTGTTTCGAACTTCCACTGTCATGATGTGAATCATGTACCTGTTAAGGTTGAGGCCCGTCCTACATACAAATAAGCTTCACTCTAATGTAATTAATGTTGAGTTTATCAAACTGTAGAAATGAATGCGGGTATGCTTTATTGAAAGAACGTGTTTTTTACTTATTGTCTAATGTTAAGATGTTATCAATTTCAGTCAATTTACTTTCGAGTTGTTCTTCGATGAAGCGATTTTTGTTCTCATTAATCAAGGCATTGGTTGCAAATTGCAGCACTACCATCGATAGCAAATCTTGCTTATCTTTATATGAGTACATGTCTGAATAATTTTTCACAGCATTACTGATGAGTTGAGTTGCTTTCCTAATTATTTCTTCTTCTTCCTTTTTTACAGTCAATTTATAAATTCTGTCGGCGATATTTACACTTATTGTTAGTTCTTCCATGGTCTATCGCTTTTTTATTGATTTAGCAAGCTTATACATTTGTCAATCTCCCGCACAAATTCGTTTATTTTTCTTTTAGCTTCTGTTGTATTGGTCTTTTTGCCTGATACTACTCCGGCAATATGGTGAATTTTATTGTTTTCGGTTAATGTTTTATTTTTAATATTTAATTCTTCAATGGTGTTATTTAGCCTTTGATTTTCAGTTTTAAGAGCCTGATTTTCTTCCAATATTTCATGCAAACGATGAGTTAATTGCCTGGCTTTTAACTCAATATTGCTTATCGTTTTATTGATGTCGTTCATTTTTCTTTACTTTATTCTCAAACTACAAAAATACAATAAATTCAATGCGGAATACAATTTATTTTGTTATTTGTTCATTTTGTTATAATTTTGTTCTTGTTATGACTGAATCATTTTTACATTACTTATGGAAATTTAGGCTGTTACAGCCTTTTCTGAAATCAACGGAAGGAAATAATATTGAAATAATTTCTCAGGGAATTTTAAATTCTGATGAGGGGCCCGATTTTCAAAATGCGAAAATTAAAATAGGGGAGACCCTTTGGGCAGGAAATGTGGAAATTCATTTGAAATCTTCCGACTGGAAGCATCATGCGCATGATTTAAATGATAAATATAAGTCGATCATACTTCATGTGGTATATGAAAATGATAAAGAATTAGATTTGAACGTTCCGGTGCTTGAGCTGAAAGGGAAGTTCGACGAAAAGTTGCTTAATACCTATGAAGAGTTCATGCAAAGTAAGCAATGGGTGGCTTGCGAAAATATGTTAACTGCCGTTGACGAATTTCATATTTCGCTTTGGTTAGAAAAACTTTGCATTGAGAGATTAGAAAATAAAAGTATTCAAGTAAAACAGATTTTGGCGAACTCGAATTCGAATTGGGAAGAAGCATTTTATATTGCTGTGGCGCGTGCTTTGGGGGCTAAAGTGAATCCTCATCCTTTCGAAATATTGGCGCGTTCGTTGCCTTTGCAAATTTTGGCGAAGCATAAAAACAATCTCTTTCAGATTGAGGCTTTGCTGTTTGGACAATCGGGCATGTTGAACGATACTTTTGTGGATGAATATCCTAATAGTCTAAAAGTTGAATATGCGTTTCTGAAAAACAAATATCAACTGTTGCCACTCGACAAAAAGATTTGGAAATTTGCTAAAATTCACCCTAATAATTTCCCCACATTACGTATTTCGCAATTTGCTGACTTGATATATTCGTCGAGCCATTTGCTTTCGAAGGTATTGGAGGCTAATTCGTTGTCGTCGTTGAATGCGCTTTTTGATGCTAAGGCATCTCTCTATTGGGATAGTCATTATGTGTTTAGTAAGCAGTCGTCTGTTAAGGATAAAATTTTGGGCGATATGAATAAGAAGTTAATCATTATCAATGCCGTAATTCCTTTTTCGTTTTATTATGCTATTTGCAATGGCAATGCCGAATTAAAAGAACGCATGTTGCAATTTCTCAGAGAGTTGCCCCCCGAAAATAATTATTTGGTGCATCATTGGCGCCACATTGGACTAAAAATAAACGATGCTTTTCAATCGCAAGCCGCCATTGAGCTTAAAAATAATTATTGCGACCAAAAAAAATGTTTGCAATGCGAAATTGGCAGCTTTTTGATTCGGAATGGATAATAGACAACAAGCAAGAAAGGGCATTCCTACTTACAGAAGTTATTTCAATAAAATGTTTTGAAATAAGATTAATGTTTAACGATTTTTGAGGTAAGAACTGTGCCGAATCGCACCTCAAAAATCGTTAATCTTTATTCTTAAATCTATAATTGGTTTAACCTATCCACTCAATAGTTACCTCTGCTTCAACGTTTCCCTGATTGAAAAAGATGAGGTAGGGGTTGGTGTCGGCACCAATGGCAGTCATTTCTGTAGTCACAGTTGCACCAGTGGTAAGAATCACAAATTCGGTTCCAGGGGTTAAATCGGTGAGCGAAGCTACCGTATAAACTTTGACGTCGTCTCCCTTAACTAAACCAAAACGTGCTTTTTTCCCGACAATATTCACCTGCCCCGAATTTATTTTTTCGTGTGGAGCAACGATAACTGAAATCACCTCTGCTTGAGTAGTTTTATCGCGATAAAACTTTGAACGATCGAAGAAAGCTTTTGCATATTCGGGTCTTCCCTTATACATTTTAGCTATGGTGAGCAAATTGTCAAACATTTGATTATTAAGAGCAATTCTTTGATCGGAAACTGAGAGTGCAAGATTTTTAACCGTACTGATTTTTTGTTGTTGACTTAGGCGAGCGGGTTCGAAAGAGGCTAAAAGGTCAACAAATAACAATTTAATGGTAGTTCCCAATTCGGGATGGTCGGTATATTTATCAATAAAATAGTTGATTAAATCTACTATACTATCACGATGAGGTTGAGTATAGTGCGTCATTTTAAGTGAAAAGAAATCCTTATAAACAGGGGATGTCTTTTTGTAAGAACTGGTAATATTGCCAACTGTACGTTTGACAAGATCAACATATTTCTCTTCAATTTCGTCCACTGTCAAGGTGCTCGATACCCGGCTCGAATAGGTGAAAGACTTTGAGTTAAATCGGTTGCAAAATTCCGTATATATGGGAGTTGTAGCCGCTATCATTGCATCAAACTGATGATTTGTATTGGCCACCCCAATCTTCACCAGAAAATCGGCAGTGCCATCTTTCATTCTCTCGTCGATAATGTCTTCGTCCTCGAATGTGTTTCTAAAGTATTTTTCAAAAAGCATACAGTTGATTTATTTTACATGCAAAAATAAAACTTGTATTTATATCTGAAAAATAAAAGATATTAACAATTATTAATTACGTAATATTAAAATACTATAAGTTGTTATAAATAAGAATTATAAGCATTTTGAAATTGTTGAAAACTTTTACTGAAGACATAAGTTGCATGATATTTCAGCTATTTGGCTTAGTCCGTTTTACTGAGCTAAACTGCTATCCGTCATTTACCGGAAGCCATATTTAAAAATAAAACCTCTATCCGTCATTTGCCGGAAGCCATATTTAAAAATAAAACCTCTATCCGTCATTTGCCGGAAGCCATAT
>JBAWXL010000130.1:0-12490 GCA_037144095.1 Bacteroidota bacterium | reverse complement strand
AGGGTGCTTTTGCCGCTGCCATTGGGTCCTAAAACACCAACCGAATCGCCTTTTTGAATTTCGATATCGATATGATGCAAGACCCTGTTTTTTTGAAAAGGGGAAATAAATGAAGCTTTTAGGATGAAATCTTTAACGGAATGCACTCCCTTGCGGCTTTGGAGGTAGCTTACTGAAACGTCGGTTAATTTAATTACGTAATCCATAATGGCTATAAATTGGAGATGAATCCGCTTCGGGTTTTACGGTAGATTAAAAATGCCAGCAGGGCGGTGACGGCAGTAATGGTGAGGCAACGTCCTACATAGTGCATGGAGGACGCCTGCCCGTCGTAGAGCACGTTTCTGATGATTTCGAGAAAATGATAGAGAGGGTTGTATTTGACAATAAACCTGTAGTTGTCGGGGATGATTTTATAGGAATAGGCAATGGGCGAAAGATAGAAAAGCGCAGGGTTGATGGTGTTCCAAAGTATGCCCACGTCGCGGAAAAACACATTGAGCGAACCCAAAATCAAGCCAATTGAAAATATAAAGATGGAAAACAAGAGTATGACGGGAATGAGATACAATATATTCAGGGTGATGTTAAGACCCATGAAATACATGATGACCATGAAAGGAATGAGTCCTAAGAGAAAGCTGACCAACTCGCTGCCCAAATCGGTGAGGGCATAAATTGTTTTTGGGATGTTGAGCGCTTTTATGAGATGGGCATTTTTGATGAAAACGATGCTTAGCTGGGTGGTGGCTCCGGCAAAATAGATCCAAAACACCAGGCCACTGAGGACATAGAGCGGATAATTATCTATTGTGGGGAAAGCATGTGAAAAGATGGTGAGGAATATGAGGAGATATAGAAAAGGGTGCAGCAAACTCCATAGAAACCCCAATGCTGAATGCTTGTATTTAAGCTGAAGGTTTTTATAAATGAGGAATAATATGATGTATTTGCGTTTGCTTCGCATCGTTGAATTTTTGTTCAAAATAAATCATTTTTTCGACAACGTGCAAAAATAGTTGTGAGTTGAGTGACATTGCACGAAAGTTTCTTCTTGTTTTTTCGTCTGAAAATGGCAGGAATTGACAAAAACCTGTAACTTTGTGCTAAAGTTTAAAAATTAAATGTCAGGCACTTCTCCAATATATATCAACGGTAAATTCCTCTGCCAGAAGGCAACAGGGGTGCAAAAGTATGCGCTGGGTATTTCGTTGGCTTTGCAAAAACAACATCCTGACATCGAAGTGCTGGTTCCGAAAGGGAAAAACCATCATAATGGATTGCAAGTGAAAGAAAGGGGTTGGGGAAGCGGATTCATTTGGGAACAAATTTGGCTTCCTTTGTTTTTGTTGTTTCATCGCCATTCGATGCTAATAAACTTTTGCAATACAGCTCCTTTGTGTGTGAAAAATCAAATAGTGACAATACATGACCTTGCTTTTTTGCATAACAAAGATTGGTTTAGCTCTGCATTCAGACAATGGTATAGGTTTCTCATACCAAGGATTTGCAGGAAGTCAAAGAAAATAATCTGCGTTTCTGAATTCATTAAAAAAGAGATTTGTGAAAGCGATGCTGTTGCTGCTGACAAAATCATGGTAATTCCAAATGGAGTTCCAGAGATGGAATTTGATGAGCAAAAGCCTTATTCTTTTAATTATTTGCTGTTGACCGGGATTTATAATCCAAGGAAGAATGCACAGTTTGTTCTTTCTCTTTTACCTGAAATAAAGAAAAGGAATTTTCATATTGTTGGCGTTGGGGCAAAGACGGATATTTTTGGAAAGGCTGAGTTTCCAGCGGATGAGTGCCTGCATTTGCTGGAGTATGTTGACGAAAAGCAGTATTATTCTTTATTGAAACATGCGGATGCCTTGCTTTTCCCTTCCGAGTATGAAGGCTTTGGCATCCCTGTAATAGAATCATTGATGTTAGGAACTCCGGTTATTGTTCCTGACGTGGAAGTGTACAGAGAATCGTTTGCTGATTTGCCTTTATATTATTCAGCATCTGATGCAAATTCTTTTATAAAAGCCTTAGAAAAAATAAATAATTATAAACCTGCATCAAAAGAGCTTCTTTTTCTGAAAAATAAATTTAATTTTGATGCGTCAGCAGAAACACTGTTTGAATCGATTTAATTGTATCAGATTTAAAAAAAACTTTATAATTTAGCATCCGGAAATGCCCAAAATAGCCTTAGTACATGATTGGTTCAATGAAGCCGGCGGAGCCGAAAAGGTTGTGAGGGAAATATTATATTGTTACCCTGATGCTGATGTTTTTTGCCTTTTCGATTTCTTCAGTCAGGCAAATCGGGATAAATACTTATTTGGGAAAAAGACGCATACGAGTTTCATACAAAATATGCCATTGGCTAAGCAACGCTACCGGAATCTTTTCCCACTATTTCCAACTGCTATAGAAACGCTTGACTTGAAAGACTATGATGTTATCATTTCTTCTTCTTCGTGTGTCGCAAAAGGAGTAAGAAGGAAGCCGGGTCAGTTGCATATTTCCTATTGTCACAGCCCTGCCCGTTATGCCTGGGATTTGAAAGATGATTATCTGAGAGCTGCAAAAACACAGTTGACCAAAATAGTTTTAAAGTTCTTTTTTGAAAAACTTCGCAAATGGGATTTGAAAAGCAGCAACAGGGTGGACTTTTTTATTGCCAATTCCTTCTTTGTAAGCGATAGGATAAAAAGGTTTTTTGGTCGAGAAAGCACAGTAATTTATCCTCCTGTGGATGTTGAAATGAAACAGACAAGCCAGGAAAGACAAGATGTTTATGTTTCTGTTTCCAGACTTGTAACCTATAAAAATGTTGATCTTATTGTAGAGGCTTTTCGCCAGCTGCCCGAGCTGAAACTAGAAATTGCCGGCAATGGACCGATGAGAAAAAGAATCATGAAGAATCTTCCTCCTAATGTTACTTATTTGGGCTATATTGACGATGAAACCAAACGACGCAAATTATCGCAAGCCAAGGCATTTATTGCTGCAGCAACCGAGGATTTTGGAATTTCAATTGTAGAAGCTCAATCCTATTGCACTCCCGTTATTATTCCGGCAGTGGGAGGATATAAAGAGACCGTAAATCAAAACACCGGGGTGTTTTTTCAACAAAAAACAGTTGAAGATATGGTGGCCACCATACGTGCATTTCATGCCAGTAACAGGCTTTTTATGCACGATCATTTTGAAGAAAACATTAAATCGTTCTGCATCGACCGATTCCGAAGCGAGTTCAAGGCTTTTATTGATGATAAAATTAGCAGACATATTGCAGGAAAGAGGCCATAAAGTCAAGGGTTTGCATTGGCTGACAAGCATTCTTTTTCTTGCCTTGTTTGCTTTCCCCTTGTATTCTTTGAAGCTGAACAATGTGATTTTAATATTACTTTGTATTTTGACACTAATACTATTTTTAATCGAACCTGTACCCATAGGAAGAACTGTATTAGGAAACCTTGTTTTTATTGTCCCTTTTATCCCTTACCTGATTGAATATGTCATTTTCTCCTTTAATCCGACTGCCCATTTCGAGTTCGAAAAAAAGCTGTTCTTTTATACGGCACCTTTTTTCATTCCTGTTTTTATTCAAATTAGCGGGTTTAAAAACTATCGGCTTGCCTTACTTATATTTTCCTTTTCAGTTTGTGTCCTTAGCATTTACACCCTTGCCAGTTTATTTATAAATGGAATTCCGTTATTTAACACGGCTTACGACAATGGCGCATTTATTTTAAGAGATAATTTTGAGCGGATTTCGGGTTTGCACCCTACTTATTATTCTATTTTTGCTTTAACTTCCGCTTGTTTTTTATTTCTAATATCTGTTTCCAATAGAAGATGGATTCATATATTGCAAACCTTATTTGCTGTGATGCTTATTATAACGGTTATATTCTTGGCTGTTCGTATTGCTTTTCTTACCGGGATTGTATTTCTCTTGATTTGGATTATTAAGACTAAAATAAAATCTATACAAAAACTCATGTTGATATTTGCAACAATTGTAATGCTAATATTGATATCATTTGCAGTGCCTTCATTGAAAAACCGATTAAGTGAAATCGTATGGTGGGAAACGAAAACTTCTGTTGACAACAATACAGTTTCGCAACGTATGAATATTCTTGATTGCTCATTAAAAGTGTTTTCAAACAATATGTTGTCAGGCACCGGTAGCCGAAATTTTCAGCAAGAGTTGAACAATTGCTACTTAGAAAAATGCTGGATAGCAGGAAGCGAGCAGCATTTTAATCCACACAATCAATATTTATCAATAGGAATTAATTATGGCATCGTAATGCTGTTGATTTTCATAGGATGCCTGTTTATTATTTTTCGAAAGATCTATAAAATTCAAGAAGGAAAATATTTCTTCATTGCCATACTGTTGTTTTTCCTGAGTGAATCGATGCTTGAAAGGCAAATGGGTATTTATTTTTTTGGCTTAATTTCGATACTTCTCTATAATATGAATCCGATAATCATGGCAAAAGACTAAATCTCCTTTACCTTAAATTTTAAATTGTTTTGAATATAATAACCACATCCAGGAAAATCTCTATTTTTGTTTACTCAAAACTTTATCCTTAACATTATGAATAGAAAACAACTTATCGAAACCATCAAATCAAAAAAAACCTTTTTATGTGTGGGTTTAGATACTGATATTACAAAAATCCCTAGACATCTTTTATCTCTCGAAGATCCTGTTTTTGAGTTTAACAAACAAATTATTGAGAAAACGGCCCCTTACACTTTAGCTTATAAACCCAACTTCGCATTTTACGAAAGCATGGGCTTAAAGGGAATGAAATCATTAGGAATGACCATGAAATATTTGCACACTTATCATCCTGATATTTTTACTATTGCTGATGCAAAACGAGGTGATATTGGCAACACATCAACACAATATGCCAAATCATTTTTTGAAAAGGGAGCTGAGTTTGAGTTTGATGCTGTGACAGTGGCTCCATATATGGGTTACGATTCAGTTAGTCCTTTTTTAGGTTTCCCTGACAAATGGGTGATACTACTTGCACTTACCTCTAACAAAGGCTCTGAAGACTTTCAATTCTTAAAGCTTACTGATGGTCGTTTTCTCTACGAAAAGGTGTTACAAACAGCAGCAACTTGGGCAGATGAGTCGCAAATGATGTTTGTGGTTGGGGCAACACAAGCTAATATGCTGGGAAAAATAAGGAAGGTTATTCCTAATCATTTCTTATTGGTTCCCGGTGTGGGTGCACAGGGAGGTAATCTGCAGGAAGTAGCTCATTTTGGAATGACTTCTGCCTGTGGATTAATTGTAAATGCCTCAAGAAGTATTTTATATGCTTCGTCTGACGAAAGCTTTGCTGATAAAGCAGCAGAAGAAGCTCTTTCCCTTCAACAAGAGATGGAAATGTTGCTTAAAGAACATAAAGTCATTTAAAGATCCATTTAAGAAGTTTCAGGAGTATAGTTTTCAACACATGAAATTAAGGATTAATAACATGCAAAGTTAAATGACCTATACCTACGAATATCCTCGTCCGGCTGTAACAGTGGATGCCGTTGTATTCCGCTTTGAAAATAATTTATGGGAAGTATTATTGATACAGCGCAAGTTTCCACCTTTTGAAAATCATTGGGCATTGCCTGGAGGATTTTTGGAAATGGATGAAACGCTGGAAGAAGCAGTATTGAGAGAACTGGATGAAGAAACAGGATTGATAGGAATTGCCTTAGAACAATTGCACTCTTTCAGCTCCATTCTCCGCGATCCGCGTCATCGAACCATAACAACAGCATTCTGGGGTATATTGGATTTCGACTGCACCCTTAAAGCATCCTCTGATGCAAAAAATCTGAAATGGTTTTCAATTAAAGATTTACCTCCTCTTGCTTTTGACCATAAAGAAATAATTGAATTGGCTCTCACGAAGGTTTAAAGAAAGAAGACTAATGCAGTCTGATAAACTTAAACTTTTGCCTAGTACTAACAAATATCAAGCATCGCTTTTAAAAGAGCATCAGCATCACTATATATTTGAGGGAGGGTAGCATCGAGCATATAACAAGCAGCCGTTACAATTTTGTTCTTTTTGTCAACTACTGCCACTCCATGCTGTGCAGATGTGTGTTTTGCCCCCATATCCCTTATATGAGATGCCGTTTTAGCATCATTGCCAATAGTTACCTCTATACCCCCTAATACTTTTGCAATCATCACAGGGGCAATGCAAAGACCTCCAATGGGCTTCCCAGCCTTATGAAATTGTTGAATCGTTTGTTCAACTTCAGGATTCACTTTACAATGAACTTCATTAAAAGCATAAGTACATAGATTTTTAGCTACTCCAAAGCCTCCCGGAAAGATTAATCCATCAAATTTGACTGGCACAAGTTGATCTAATGACTTGATTTTACCTCTTGCTATTCTGGCAGATTCGACCAGCACATTTCTGCTTTCTGGCATCTCATCTCCTGTGAGATGATTCTTCACATGATGCTGAGGAATGTTTGGCGCAAATATTTCATACTGACAATGGTTGTTTTCCAATGCCAACAAGGTTAAGACGGACTCATGAATTTCGGCTCCATCATATACTCCACAACCTGATAAAATAAGAGCAAAGCACTTCATTGTTGTCGGAAATTATTCGGCTGTCTTGAATTTCTTCATAATTGCGAAAATCTCAATCACAAAGCCAGTAAGAAGTAGAATTGGTGCTAAAGTTAGTCTTTGAAAATCAAATATTTTTTCGCTGAAAACTGCAGGATCGTCAGAGCCTCCACCAATCATGAAAATATATCCAAATAAAATAAAAGCAATTCCAATTAACATCAGAATATAATTCTGTTTTCCAAAAGCCAGCGTAAGTTCAGGAGTTTGAAAAGGGGTTTTTGCTTTAGTACTTGTTGCTTTACTAACGGTTGTTTTATTTTTTTCTTTCATTGGTTCAAAATATTAAAGGTTATAAACAGTAAATAGGTGTATTTTAATAATAATAAAGATAATCGGTTTTAATTCTGAGGTATTTTCTAACAGCAAAATAAGTAGAAAGGAAAGAAAGTAAAAATCCCATCACCAAAACAAAGCCAGTAAGCATCAAATACATATCAATGTCTTGCAAACCGACAAGTTCAGGAATTTGATTGTTGGCAAAGTATACAACTCCGCCTAATAATAATAATGCGATTATGGTGCTGATTAGTCCATTGCTCAGACCTCGGAGGATAAAAGGCTTTCGAATAAAATGCTGGGTGGCTCCAACCAATTGCATACTCCGAATTAGAAAGCGTTTTGAAAATACCGAAAGCCTTATAGTATTATTGATTAAAGCAACAGCAATAAACAATAAGAGTAAACTAAAACCAAGTATAAACAAGCTGATTCTGTTTACATTTTGATTAACCAAATCAACTAATGATTTCTGATAATTTACTTCTTTTACAATTGTATTTCTCAGAAGGTCCTTTTCGATACTTTCCATGCTTGCGTTATTGGCATATTCCGCTTTAAGACGTAAATCTATTGAAGGTAGCAATGGGTTATATCCAATAAACTTTATGAAGTCTTCACCAAGTTCTTTACTGAAATCCTGTGCAGCTTTTTCTTTCGTGATGTATTCAGTTGTCTTCACATAAGGCGCCGCATCAAGTAATTTTTTAAGTTGAATGACTTCGGCTTCTTTTACATTCTCATTTATTACAACCGAAAACCCTATGTTTTCTTTTACATAATCAGACAAACGCCTTGAGTGCAGAACGATTAAACCCAATAGCCCTGCCATAAAAAGCACAAGCGACATACTCATTACAGATGTTATGAATGAGGAGGTTAACCTTCTTTTAGTTGTTTTATCTTCTTTGTTTTCCATGTAAGTAAAATGACCTGCTAAAATTATAAAAAAATCTTATCGAATCGATAATTATTTTCATTGCGTGAAATTCTATTCTATCAAATGCAAGTGTTTGCAGGCATTTTGGGCTGCATTTTGCTCTGCAGTTTTAATAGAATGCCCAAATCCCTTACCAACAGAACTGCCATTTATCATCAATTCTACGACATATTGATGCTGAAAACCTGAGCCTAATTCACCTGTAACCACAAATTCATGTATTTTTTTTTCTTTTTGCGCCCAGTCGATTACACGGCTCTTAAAATTGGTATCATTAAGCAGAACCTCATCAATATTAATATGCAAATTGAAAATTCTTTGTATTAAAACAGATTTTGTAAAAACAAAACCTCTGTCAAGATAAATAGCTCCTACAATAGCTTCAAAAGTATCGCCTGCAACAGATCGGTACATATTAGTTGAAGAAGCATCCAGATTAACCATCTTATCAATGCCTAATTTTACTGATAGCTTATTCAGGTTGTTTCTACTAACCAAGCGTGAACGAATATCAGTAAGAAATCCTTCATCATGATAAGGGAATTTTTTAAAAAGAAAATCTGCAATAATAAGACTTAGCACTGCATCACCCAAATATTCGAGGCGCTCGTTACTCTTTTTTGTCCCTTTATTCGTATCTATAGACACAGAACTATGCCGGAATGCTAATTTATATAAATGAATATTCGATGGATAAAATCCAAAAATATTCTTTATGCGTATGCATAACTTTTTATCAGAAGAGAAAAGAAATTTGAGAAAAGGGAAAAGCCAATTCACTAATTGAATCAGGAATATTTCTTAAACAATATGGATGCGTTATGACCTCCGAAACCAAATGAATTACTAATGGCAGCATTTACTTCTTTTTGCTGAGCTTTGTTGAAAGTAAAATTGAGTTTTGGGTCGATAGCAGGATCGTCCGTAAAATGATTGATCGTTGGGGGCACGATATTGTTTTTAACAGCTAAAATAGTAGCAATAGCTTCCACTGCTGCTGCTGCACCTAAAAGATGCCCTGTCATTGATTTGGTTGAATTGATGTTGATGTTGTAGGCATGCTCCCCGAAAACGTCTAATATTGCTTTAGGTTCTGCAATATCGCCTTGTGGTGTAGATGTACCATGAGTATTGATATGATCAATATCCGTAGGTAGCATCTCAGCATCCTCCAATGCAAACTGCATTGCCTTTGCAGCGCCTAAACCATCAGGATGTGGTGATGTGATGTGATGAGCATCAGCAGTTAAACCACCTCCACCAATTTCAGCATAAATTTTTGCATTTCGCGCAAGTGCATGGCTTAATTCTTCAACAACTAAAGCACCACCACCTTCTGCCATAACAAATCCGTCCCGATCTTTGTCGAAAGGACGAGAGGCTGTTTTTGGATCATCGTTTCGGGTCGAAAGGGCATGCAATGCATTAAAACCTCCCAAACCCGCCGGATTTATTCCGGCTTCTGAACCTCCACTAATAATTATATTCGCCTTCCCCAGTCGAATATAGTTAAAAGCATCTATTATTGCATTTGCTGATGAGGCACATGCAGAGGTTGTGATAAAATTAGGACCCCTAAATCCATACATAATGGAAATATGGCCCGAAATAATATCACCAATTAATTTCGGAATGAAAAAGGGGCTAAAACGAGGTGTTCCATCACCGGTAGCGTAAGCTGTAGCTTCTTCTAGAAAAGTTGTAAACCCTCCAATCCCTGTCCCAAAAATCACACCTGCTTTATCTAGGTCAATTTTATCTAAATCGATACCGGAATCTTTCACTGCTTCTGCAGCAGCTACAATTCCAAAGTGGGAAAAGGGATCGTGCTTACGAACTTCTTTTCTGTCGAAAAACAGAGAAGCGTCGAAGTTTTTAAGCTCACAAGCAAATCGTGTTTTAAATTTGGATGCATCAAAATTAGTAATTTCGGCACAGCCGCTTACTCCATTTAATAATGCATCCCAGAACTCATCTACAGTATTACCAATGGGCGTTAGTGCGCCCATACCAGTAATTACAACTCGTTTTAACTCCATCTAATATTGTCTTGGTGAGTAGTTGGGTTACTTACTTCGCATTGTTTTCAATGTATGCAATAGCATCACCAACTGTAGCAATTTTTTCGGCTTGATCATCCGGAATTGCAATATTAAATTCTTTTTCGAATTCCATAATTAATTCTACAGTGTCTAATGAATCAGCGCCCAAATCGTTCGTGAAACTTGCGGCTGGGTTTACTTCGTTTTCATCTACACCTAGCTTATCAACTATGATAGCTTTTACTCTTGTTGAAATGTCTGACATGTTTTTCTCCTTTTTTGATTAAACAAGCTGCAAAGAAATACATTTTCATCAAGACTACCAAAAAAAAAGATTCAATATTTTCTTAAACAATGTTAAATCATTGATTCTTAATCCCTATTCTTGTTGAAAACTTCTTTACCGTTTAAATTTATTATTTGTTTTACGGTTTATTTTTCTACTTTTGGTGACTAATTTATTTGTCATGATTAAACTTGCTGTCTTTGCTTCGGGAAATGGAAGCAATGCCGAGCGCATTATTCAATATTTCAAAAAACATTCCGGGCTGCAAATATCGGAAATTTTTACAAACAATCCACATGCTTATGTTATTGAGCGTGCAAAAACTTTTGGAGTTGAATGTTTTATTTTCAATAAGGAGGATTTATATCAAACAAATAAAGTGTACAATAGGTTGATTGAGCTAGATATTTCACACATTATATTAGCCGGGTTTCTATGGCTGATTCCTGAAAACATTATTGATGCTTTTCCCGCTAAAATCATCAATATTCATCCGGCTTTGCTTCCTAAATATGGTGGAAAGGGAATGTATGGAATGCATGTTCATCAGGCAGTGATTGAACACAATGAGACTGAATCAGGCATTTCTATTCATTATGTGAATAAACATTATGATGAAGGGGATATTATTTTTCAGGCAAAATGCACAATTGAACCCAACGAAACTGCCCAATCCCTTGCCGCAAAGATTCATCAACTCGAATACGACAATTTCCCTGTCGTTATTGAACAAATTATTAATTTAAATGGTTTTTAAAATATTATGGACGACGAAAAAAGAAAATATACAAATGGTGAAGTAACCGTTTTTTGGAATCCCGATTTATGCATTCATGCGACTACCTGTTACATGGAGCTACCCGAGGTGTTTAAACCTTTCGACAGACCCTGGGTCGACATGAGTGGAGCTTCAACCGAACGCATAATTCAGGTAGTGAAACAATGCCCCACGGCTGCCATTGATTATGTAATGAATAAAGATTTAAAAGACGATGAAATTCCTTCCGAAATAAAATCATCCTTCGAAGTTAAAGTAAAACCAAAAGGTCCTTATATCATTACTGGTGATTTCACTATTGTCGACGAAAACGGCGATACCCTTGATAAAAGAACCCGTGTGGCTCTATGCAGATGTGGCGCTTCTATGAATAAACCCTTTTGCGACGGTGAACATAGCTTTATTAATTTCGATTGAAAAGGAGTTATAAGTTAGTTGCTATTTACATCACCCCTGCTGTATGAAGTGATAAAAATCCAGCATTTTTAAAGAAAGAATAATTTATTTATTGATCGCTTTAAATTGTTGTTCGAATTCGTGTAAAGTTAAAACAGTTACTTTCGGAAAATCAATTTCGTTCAACACTTTAAAATGACTGTCATTCGATACGACACAAATAGCATTTGATGCTATTGCGCAGTCAACAAATTTATTATCGCTGGGATCCTGAGTTATCAAGTTGAAATTATAGTAAATATGATAATTTTCCACATAAGGATGAATTGTCAGGAAGTTATAAAAATTATCAGATACAACCTTCCCGTTTTTTTGCAACATGATTTCTCTGTATTCATAAATGATATCAGAAGAAACACATAAAATGAAATCACCATTAATTATATTGTCAAATATCCACCGAAAGGGCGACTTCTTTCCGATAATTGCAATAATGATATTAGTATCAATGATTAATCTAATGCCTGTTGTGTTCATTTGTCCAATTTATCATATCATCTGATGTCAATTTCTGATTTTCCCATATTTCATCCATACCTTCTGTTGCTTTTTGAGCAAAATATTGACCTAAAACTAATTTAACTTCTATCAGTTGATTTTCTGATAAATTAGTCGAATACAATTTTAATAATTCTAATTGCAAGTTACTGAATTTTGTGCTTGAGGGTTGCATATATATATATTATTCTAACTGCAAATATACAAAATAATCAGATATTGCAGAAATTGATTTTTTTTAGCTAATAGAGTGAACTGAAATTATCTGCTTTAGGCTAAGTCAAACAATCTAAAATTAGTTTTAAACACTTCCATTCTATCTATTGACAATCATTAATATCTAATATCCCGTCACCAATAGATTTCTTGCTCCTTTTATCCCGCATTTTTGATATTGGTTATAAATCTTGGCAGCCTTTTCTCTGGTTTTATCCGGTGTATCTCTTAATATCCACGAATCAATCGCTGCATCCAAAGTATAGGCTTCCGGACACATTAAATTTGTTGTCCACAACAAAGGGTATGC
>JBAWXL010000129.1:0-12584 GCA_037144095.1 Bacteroidota bacterium | reverse complement strand
GAGGTTGAAGGTTGAGGGATATTAGGCTCAAGAGAGGGGAAATTGTGAAAGCTGTTGATAAATATTTTTTCGATTTTTTGAATATTGTTCTGAAAAAGCATTATTTTTGCACTTGATTTTTTTAGGATTGGTAATATTATTTGTTCTATTACTAAACTTAAATAAGCTATTTAATATTCTTTTTTTTATTTAATGTGAGTTGATTTATTTTATGAAAAGTAAAATGCTTACTAAAATTGGGAGTATGGGTGTTTCTGTTTGCCATGCGGCGATATTAATCGTTAGTTGTTGTAGCAGAATGTATTGGGGGAGTGATTGGTTTGGGCAAAAGCCTTTTAAGGCTGTGTATTTGCCTGAACAGATATCTTTTTTGCGTATCAAAACAGGCTTTTCGCGTATTAACATTTATTTTTCGCGTATCAAAATTGGCTTTTTGCGTATCAAAATTTCTTTTTCGCGTATCAAAATTGGCTTTTTGCGTACTAAGATTTGGTTTTCGCGTGTTAAGTTTTGGTTTTCGCGTATTAAGATTTGGTTTTTGCGTATCAATATTGGCTTTTCGCGTATTAAAATTTGGTTTTTGCGACTTCACATTTGGATGTTGCGACTTCATTTTTTCGTTTCGAAACATCAAATTCTTTTGTTTTTAAATCAGGTTTTGAAGAAAAGAAATTATTTTTCTGAATTTTATAATCAAATTATTTTTTCATTTAATTTTGCAAATAAAAAATGTATTAACCTAAATATGAATTGTTATGAATAAGATATTAAGAGAAAAAGCTACTACCCTTTATGGACTTAAATTGCTGGTAACTAATCCTGATAATGTTGTTATTATAGAAACAAATGATACAACTAAAAATGATGTAATTCATTTTCTTGGAGAAATTGAATTAATGGATGTTGAAATTGAAAAAGCTCTTTTCAATTATAAAGGGATTACGAAGAACCAGAATACGGCGAGAAGGAATTTAGGGAAATATATGTTTGACAAAATTTGTTCGCCATCGATGCGCTATGCCCGCGGGAAAAAAAATGATGATTTGATGACTATTTTTAATGCTACGGCAAGTAAAATTAGGCATTATCCGCTTTCGGAAGTGGTTCAGTTTTGTAATACTATTTTTGATAAATCCATTTTTTTGTTGGCAAATGATAGTACGTATACTACGATTACGAGTATCAATACGACGACCATCAACAATGGAAAAGCTGTGTTGAATATTTTAAAGGGTTATTTGGGTCAGCCCAAGAATGCCCGAATTGCGAAAAGTATTGCTAAGAAAAATGTAAAGAAAATTCAGGATAGAATTTTTGAATTTGATATTGAGAATTTCTTGAATGATGCTTCGTTTTTTGTGGATACGTATCCTGATTTTGCCAAAGCGCTGGAGGAAGCTACGGGTATTATCGATTTGCCCACGCAACATACGGGCATTTTCGGTACGATGAAAGATCTAAATGGCATTCCTATTATTCATGGGGAAATGAGGAACCTGGATATGCCTAATCGTGAGGTGGTTTACTCTGATAATTTAGGGAATTTTGAAGATGAAAAGTTCCGTTGGGGACTGTTTCGCTTTGAATTTTCGCATCCGGAATTTGAAGATATGATTGTTGTGCAAAAAATTCTGAGAGGCGTGAAATCGGAAGTGAATGTGATGATGAGAAGGAAAAGCTGATTTGCTAATATGCTGATGTGCTAATATGCTGATGTGCTAATGTGCTGATGTGCTGATGTGCTGATGTGCTAATATGCTAATGTGATGATGTGGTGATTTGGTGATTTGGTGATTTGAGTGGATTTATTTGTAATTTTGGGGTGAAATTAAATATCGAAATAATATAAATTGAATTAATGAATTTAGCGGATAATGAGGGTCAGATACATCATTTTAGGTTCAGTTTTATGAAACATTTTGTTCAATTATTTTTGTTTTTAATAATCTCATTGAATTGTGTTTATGGGCAACAGTTGAATTGGTTAGCTGAGATTAATGATTTCGGAAATAATCCGGGAAACTTGAAAATGTTTGTTCATTCTGGAGTGTCGAAGCCTGAAATTCAGATGCCACTGGTGGTTGTGTTGCATGGTTGTGGCGAAAATGCAAAGAGTGCCTCTGAATTATCGGGTTGGAACAAATTGGCTGATCTTAATGGTTTTATTGTCGTTTATCCTCAGCAAAAGTTTTCGAATAATGCTGATTTATGTTTCAATTGGTTTAAACGTGGCGACATCGAAAAAGGGAAAGGGGAATGTGAATCAATCTATCAAATGATTTCTTTTGCCAAACAACATTATAATATTGATAGTAACAGGGTTTTCGTCACCGGTTTTTCGGCCGGGGCGGCGATGAGTGTGGTTATGCTTGCTACACATCCTGAATCGTTTAGGAGCGGGGCTGTTTTTGCAGGTGGGGCCTACAAGATTGCAAATAATGCAATTGAAGGCTTGAAAGCAATGCTTGGGAAAAGAGATATTTCAAAAGAAATTCTGATTAAAAATGTTAGAGAACAAAATCCGCAATATAAAAGTCGGTATCCGCAAATGATTGTTTATCAAGGTTTAGATGACCTTGTGGTGAATCAAAAAAACGCAAATACTTTGATAAATCAATGGACGGGAATACATAATGCGGATACGATTGCGGATAAAATTGAGCCTTCATTTAGCGGAGTTGAGGATATTACAAGAATTGAATATAATGATTCGTTGGGTGAAAAGGTGCTTATTTATTATAAGGTTAACAACTTGGGACATAGGTTAATGATTAAGCCCGGCGAGAAAGATAATGAATGCGGTAGGACAGGCACATTCGCTGTGGACAGAGGATTTAATTCGACTTATCAGACAGTGAAAGATTTTGGAATACTGCATAAAGATCAATAAATTTAAAATAGGGAATTAACAGAATAGAAAATTTAAAAAAG
The DNA here is from genome assembly GCA_037144095.1 of Bacteroidota bacterium. Lineage (GTDB taxonomy): Bacteria > Bacteroidota > Bacteroidia > Bacteroidales > CAIXTV01 > CAIXTV01. The sequence continues at coordinate 9,653 of JBAWXL010000129.1, read as the reverse complement.
AGCCACGCTGAAAAGCATGAGAAAATATATAATCGCCACTGATTCACTGATTTTTAATTTAAAACACTTTGATAATCTGAATCATCAGCGGCAATGCTTTTTCAATTTTATAAAGTAAAAGTTTTTCAGAACAGATTTAAAAAACATATAAAACTACCACACATGATCATAGATTTAACCCAAATATTAAAAAACAACATCACTTTTTATCCGGGGACTTTAGAGCCTTTTTTTGAAAAAGAAAACACACTCGAAAAAGATGGCTTTGCGGAATTGAAATTGACGATATGTACGCATACGGGAACTCATATTGATGCTCCTTGTCATATTGTTGCGAATTCGAAATCGTTGGACGAGTTTCCTATCGAGAAATTTATTGGGAAAGGAATTTCAATCGATTGCAGTGAAATAAGTTCCATTTCGCTGGATTTTTTGAAATCGAAAGAAAATGAAATTAAAGCGGTTGATTTTGTTCTTTTCTACACAGGATGGCAGGAAAAATGGAACAGTGCGAATTATTTTGATCCGTTTCCGGTGTTGACAAAGGAAGCTACTGAATGGTTGATACAGTTTCCTATAAAGGCAGTTGGGTTTGATACGATTTCGGCTGATAAAACCACTGATGCGCATTTGACAAATCATAATCTGCTGCTTAACAAAGAAATATTGATTATAGAGAATTTGACAAAGCTCGACCAATTGATTAATCGTGATTTTGAATTTAATTGTATTCCACTGAAAATTGAGAGTACGGATGGTTCGCCGGTGAGGGCTTTTGCGAGGGATGTGAGCTAAGAACTCAATTATTACTGATTGGAGCATTTCAAACAGCTTTTTTAACTAACTTTGCAACAAATTTTTTAATCAATGATACAAAGAATTTATGTGGATACCTCAGTAATTGGTGGTTACCTTGATATAGAGTTTCAAGAATGGAGCAGAAAACTTTTTGATGAATTTAAAAAAGGAAAGAAAATAGCCGTTATTTCAGATGTTACTCTTGATGAAATTGAAAACGCAAAACAAGAAGTTCGTGACTTATTGAAGCTTGTTCCAGAAGCAGCTAAAGAGTACGTTCTTTTAGATGAAGAAGCTGAAGACCTTGCTAATGCATATTTGAAAGAAGGTGCAATTACAAAAAAGTTTCGTGAAGATGCATTACATATTGCTATCGCGACTATAAACAAAGTTGATGTTTTAGTAAGTTGGAATTTTAAGCATATAGTAAATCTTGACAGAATAAAAAAGTATAATGGTGTGAATCTAATAAATGGTTATGCGATTTTAGAAATTAGAAACCCAAGAGAAATTTTAAGATAAACAAAATGAAAAAAGAATTTGATGCTGTGAAATTACAGCGAGACATTAGAGAAAAATTGGGGAAAGAATATGAGAAAGACCCAAGCTTAAGAAGCAAACGTTTGGCAGCTATTCGTGAAAAATATGGGTTGACTACACGAAAGAAAAAGTATGCAATTTGAGAATCAAGCCTTCATGCAAATATCTAATTGTTGAGCTTTTATTTCTCAGTATATTGATGCCCATAGTAGAAGTATAAATTTTTAATGGACATTGAATTCAAGTAATCACAATATTAATAATATTTGAGGCAAAGTTTTTAAAAAAGAATCCCTTTTACAAGTTCCTAATTTGAAGAACGTATTGTTAGGAATTTGAAGTATCTTTTCACGTCATATCTTTTGCTTAATAAAGCTTAAAAACCTCCCTTTAACGAAGATTGGCTTTATTTTTGTAATATTGTAGCCTCAAAACATCATAAATCAATTATATTTAAACCATGAAACGTATTTTTTTTAGCATAGCATTTATTGCCTCCATAGCTATGTCTTCTTTTGCACAAACAAGCCCAATAGTAGGCACTTCAAATCTTCCGGTTGACGAAGACACAAAATTGATCACCTACAAAGAAGTGGTGAAAGAAACCGGAACCGTCGACGAATTATACATTAGGGCATTGGCCTGGATTAATAAAACCTTTCCAAATCCAACTGATGTTACTCAAATACGCGATCGTGCCAACGGAAAACTGGAAGGAATTGCAAGATTTAAGATTCACAAAACCTTGCCCGATGGTTCGAAGGTGGATCATGGAGTGATTTCGTACACTTTCACCATTGAAGGAAAAGAAGGAAGATATAGGTATACTTTCACGAAGTTTAACCTGAAATCAATGTCGTATTACCCATTGGAACGCTGGCTTGATAATAAAAGCACTTATATAGACGGATATACAAACGCAAATTTGTTGCAAGTGGACGAAAAAATAAAGGAATTGATAGAAAGTCTGAAAGAAAGCATGAAATTTAAAGCCAAAAAAGATGACAGTTGGTAAAAAACCAAACAAAATAAACATTCGTTCCCTTTCGAAAGAGGAATTGATTGAGGCAATTGGCGAAAAAGGGCACCCTGCCTTCAGGGCAAAACAGATTTGGGAATGGTTGTGGAAAAAACAAGTGGTGGATTTCAAACTAATGTCGAATCTGCCGCTTCCTCTAAGAGAACAACTTTCGGCTGAATTTGAGATTTTAAATGCAGTACCCTACAACTCTCAATTAAGCAAAGACGGAACTTTTAAAACGACCTTCCGTTTGTTTGATGGAAATGTAATTGAGGCGGTACTGATTCCTGATGACAAGAGAAATACCGCATGCATTTCGTCGCAGGTAGGATGTAAGTTAGGATGTCATTTTTGTGCCACAGCAAGCATCGGATTAAAGCGAAGTCTTTCGTTCGATGAGATATTAGACCAGTTGTTTTGTCTAGAGCAAAAGGCAATTGAACAGTCGGGGAACAAACTAAGCAATATAGTTTTTATGGGAATGGGCGAACCTTTGTTGAATTTTGAAGCATTGATGAAAGCAATCCAAATGATAACTTCTCCAGAAGGGATGGGAATGTCGCCAACCCGAATTACGGTTTCTACAGTGGGTATTTCAAAACAAATCAAACGTTTAGCGGATGAGAAAACCAATGTAAATCTTGCCTTATCGCTACATGCAGCCAATGATGAGTTGCGGTCTTCCATTATTCCATTTAATGATGTGGAACCCATCAAAAACCTTATTGAAGCCTTACGATATTTTCATGAAGTGAGTGGTCAGCGAATCACTATTGAATATATACTTTTCGATAAACTTAACGATGATTTGAAACATGCAAAAGAGTTGGCTAATTTTTGCCGCAACTTTCCTGTAAAAATCAACCTGATTCCTTATAATCAAACCGACATGAAGCAGTTTAAACATGCTCAAACAAGAAAGGTTACGGAATTTGCCGAATTTCTGAAAGATATGAATATGGTGGTGAATATTCGCCGAAGTCGTGGAAGTGATATTAGTGCAGCTTGCGGACAATTGGCTAATAAAGGTTAAATTGAGATTTGAGATATACGATTTTTTGAATTAATCAATCTGTGGCAATCTAAGTTTTAAATCATTTCGTGCGAATCTTTAAGAACCTGATAAAGTAAATCTCTTGCTCTAAAGAGTTTGGCTTTAACAGTACCAAGGGGCATATTAAGTTCAGTTGAAATCTCTTCGTAAGAATATTCTTTGAAATAGCGCAATTCGACTAAATGACGATAATGAGGTTTAAGTTTTTTAACCACCTCTTGCATCACTTTAATTTTTTGTTTTTGGATGAGAAATTTTTCCGGGTTTGGCATAAGATCCGGTATGTCCTTTGCAAAAGTAACATCAGCTTCTTCACCCGAAGGATTATCAATTGAAACAATTTCTAAACGGTTTTTTCTAATAAAGTCAATACAGTTATTGGTTGCAATACGAAACAACCATGTGCTGAAGGCATACTCAGGAGCGTACAGATGCAGATTTTTAAATGCTTTTCCGAAAGCTTCAATGGTAAGGTCTTCTGCATTTAGCTCATTATTAGTCATTTTAAATAGCATAAAATGCAAAGTATCCTGATAGTTATCCATCAATTGAGCATAAGCCTTTTGATCGCCCTGAAGTGCTTTCTGCACCAGAACCCAATCTTTTTGTGCTTTAAAAGTTAATTTTGAATTTACTTCCATTTGTTGTTTTTCTTGAGGAAAGAGCATATATAAAAAACAACATTCAGCTTAATAAAAAGCAATTCATAAAAAGGTAATACGAGTGGAAATATTTTTTCGTTTAGTTTTCGCATATTGAAATAAAATACAAGCATCATACTTAATATTCTCAATGATACTAACGATATTACCCAATATAAATTGTATTGTGTAATCAATAAAAATATTAATGCAATATATGAAATTACAATTGAAAAAGGATAAAGACTCAAGAGTGTTTTATGAATCAATTTATAATGCACTGAAGTGGATAAATGTCTTTTCTTTTGATAATACCAATCTGTATATGTGCTTTTTGGTGTCGAAATAGTGTGACTGTCATGACAAATTTCGACAGCAGTGTTTTTACTATTTGCAACCTGATTGATAAATAAATCATCATCCCCAGAGGAAATCTTATAATGAGTAATAAATCCTTTGTTTCGATAAAAAAGGCTTTTACGATACGCAAGATTTCGTCCAACGCCCATATAAGGTATGCCTGATTTGGCAAAAGAAAGATACTGCATGGCTATATGAAAGGTGTCGAAACGAATGAGTTTATTTAGAAAACCCTTCTTTTTCTCATAAGCACCATATCCTAGAACAACTTCAGTTTTACCTGTGAAATGCTGCTGCATGGTTCTAATCCATTGATTTGTACTGGGATAACAATCAGCATCGGTTAGTAAAATAATATCATAAGTGGCAGATTTAATCCCAATTGATAATGGGAATTTCTTACCATCGAAGAACATTACACTGTTTTTTACATTTACAATTTTTAAATTGGGATGTTCTTTCTGTAAGTCTAACAAAAAAAAGTGAGTATCATCGTCAGATTCGTCATTCACCACAACAACTTCAAATTTTGGGAAATCCTGTTCGAAAATCAGAGGGAGATTCTTTTTAAGATTTAACACTTCGTTTTTTGCACAAATCACCACCGAAACTCCTTCAACCGGAATGTTTTTTGTTCTTGATTTAAGAGCAGCAAGTCGTATGAAAATAAGCCAGTAATATAGTAATAATACTCCCACTGATGTAGAGAATACGATGAAGAGAATTTGATTGAGCAATTCATTCTGAGAGAGGAGTTCGAGCATCGAAATAAATTAAGCTGCAAAAGTATAGAATACTTCTACAAACCCGTAAAAGTTTCAAAAAAGAAACTCACATTTTTTTTAACATTATTAGTTCGACTTAAAAAATTACTTTTGTAAAAAATTCTGATGAAATTCAACAAGGAGCATGTAGACACATTATCTTCAGCACGAGCAGGGACAATAGAAACTGCACATGGTGATATTAAAACTCCTATATTTATGCCAGTAGGAACGGTTGGTTCTGTGAAAGGAATTCACATGAAAGAACTGAATGAGGATATTAAGGCACAAATTATTTTAGGAAATACTTATCATTTATATCTTCGTCCCGGAACAGGAATTTTAGAACAGGCTGGGGGATTGCATAAGTTTAATGGCTGGGGAAAACCAATTCTGACAGATAGCGGAGGTTATCAAGTGTATTCATTAAGTGAAAATCGGAAATTAAATGAAGAAGGAGTAGTGTTTCGTTCGCATATTGATGGGTCGAAACATACATTTACTCCAGAAAATGTCATGGATATCCAGCGAAAGATTGGTGCTGATATCATAATGGCATTTGATGAATGCACCCCTTTCCCATGCGATTATAAATATGCTGAAAATTCAATGAAGCTTACGCATAAGTGGCTCGATCGTTGCATTCAGCAATTTGAAAATACCGAATGCCCTTATGGATATGAGCAAAATTTGTTCCCGATAGTACAGGGAAGTGTTTATGCTGATTTGCGAAAACAAAGTGCTGAATATATTGCCTCTAAAAATGCTAATGGCTATGCAATTGGTGGTCTTTCGGTGGGTGAACCGGTTGAGGTAATGTATGAGTTGACCGAATTAGTTTGCAAATATTTACCCACAGAATCTCCGCGGTACCTTATGGGAGTTGGCACCCCTGCTAATATTCTCGAATGTATTTCCTTAGGCGTGGACATGTTTGATTGTGTGATGCCCACCCGCAATGGACGAAACGGAATGTTGTTTACTTCAGAAGGTATTATCAATATCAAAAACGAAAAATGGAAAAATGATTTTAGTCCTATCGATTCGAATGGAACTTCGTTTGTTGATCCTTTTTATTCTAAAGCTTATCTCAGGCATTTGTTTGTTGCAAATGAAATGTTGGGTCCAATGATTGGCAGCATTCATAATCTTGCTTTTTATTTGTGGTTGGTGGGCGAAGCACGAAATAAAATTATTGAAGGTGAGTTTTCTAAATGGAAAACAATAATGGTTAAACGACTTCAGCATCGCTTATGAAACATCTGCTTAAGAAATTAGATATTTATATTATAAAAAAGTTTTTGAGTACATTTTTCTACTCATTAGCTTTAATTATTGTGATTGTCATCATTTTTGATATTTCTGAAAAAGTGGATGATTTTATTGAAAAACATGCCCCATTGAATGAAATAATTTTTCAGTATTATTGGAATTTCATACCCTATTTTGCCAATTTGTTTAGTCCTTTATTCACATTCATTGCTGTTATTTTCTTTACATCTAAAATGGCAAGTCATACAGAAATTATTGCCATGCTGAGCAGCGGAATTAGCTATCGCAGGATATTTCGACCTTATTTAATTTCGGCTGTTCTTATCGCAATCATGTCCTTTTGTCTTGCCAATTTCATAATCCCTCATTCAAATCAAATTCGGGGAAATTTCAGGAATAAGTATATCGAAAAAATGACCAGAAGCAAAGATAGGAATATTCATCTTCAATTAAGTCCGGGTGTTTTTGCTTATGTAGAATACTATGATAGTCGCATAAAGACCGCTTCTAATTTTTCACTTGAAAATATTAGTTCTGAAGTAGGAATGTTTTATAAAATCACTGCAAAAAACATGCTGTATGATTCCATTACAAAACAATGGACTTTGAATGATTACTACAGACGTACGTTTAATGGGATGCATGAGCAAGTAGAAACCGGAAAGCAAATGAGGGTTTCTCTACCTATTAGGCCTTCCGATTTTATCATTCAAAAAGAAGATTATGAGACTATGAATTATGCTGAGCTCAGAACCTATATCGAGCAGGAAAAGATTAAAGGATCAGATTTGGTGAAGTTTTATGAAGTGGAAAAACACAAAAGGCTTGCCTTCCCTTTCTCAACAATTATTTTGACGGTGATTGGCATGGCTGTTTCGAGCAAAAAGATGCGTGGAGGCATAGGTATGCATTTGGGATATGGTTTAATTGTGAGTTTCAGTTATATTTTATTCATGCAGATTTCTACCACTTTTGCCACTTTTGGCACCCTCCCTCCTATTATTGCCGTTTGGATTCCTAATTTTATTTTTGGGGTGATTGCAGTAGTGATGTTTAGAAGAATGAATACACTTACCTGATAAATTACTGATTGCGTCTTTTTATTTACATGAATCTTTTTAACATTGCAGAATTCAAGTAATAAATGCAACTTTTTGGTTTGGTAAAATTAGAACTATATATTTTATCGCATTCAATGCCCTCGAATATCCAAAAAGGATAGTGATTTGAAGGATAATAAACGAATAATTGAATATTTAAATGATTCGTAGACAAAGTATTGAGATTATAATACACTTTAGAGAATCATTCAAAAGCTTTGTATAATCGATTTATTTATTATTATTGTAAAATAATTTTCATCTAATTTTTTTCAAATGGAGAATCGTTTATTCATAAAGAAATCAATCCCTAAATTGATGGTTGAGGCTGCTGACGATGGAAGGGGATTAAAAAGATCATTAACTGCTTTAAGCCTTATTGCCTTAGGAATTGGAGCTATAATCGGAGCCGGTTTGTTTGTCAGAACGGCTGCTGCGGCTGCCAATAATGCAGGTCCTTCTGTTACTATTGGTTTTATTGTTGCAGGCATCGGCTGTGCTTTGGCAGGGCTTTGTTATGCTGAGTTTGCCTCGATGATCCCTGTTGCTGGGAGCGCTTACACCTATTCTTATGCCACTATGGGCGAACTCATTGCATGGATTATTGGTTGGGACTTAGTGCTCGAATATGCCCTGGGAGCCGCCACGGTTAGCATCGCATGGAGTGAATATTTAAATAAATTGCTTGGATATGTCGATTTGCGAATACCCTATGAATGGAGCCATTCGCCTTTTGAGGTGAGTACAGCCGGAACGCATGGCATCATGAACATTCCGGCATTGATTATCGTTGGTTTGCTGACTATTTTACTCATACGTGGAGCACGCGAATCGGCTTTGGTGAATGGAATTATTGTGGTTACAAAAGTAAGCATAGTGCTTTTATTCATCTTCTTCGGTTGGTCGTTCATCAATCCTGCAAACCACACCCCTTTTATTCCTGAAGCAACCATGTATACCGATGCTCAGGGCGTATCTCATCATTTCGGGGGCATCATGGGCATTTTGGGAGCAGCAGGAGTGGTATTTTTTGCCTTTATTGGTTTCGACGCGGTCTCTACGGCAGCTCAGGAGACTAAGAATCCAAAGAAAGCCATGCCCATCGGGATATTAGGTTCATTGGCAATTTGCACAGTATTATATATTTTATTTTCTTATGTATTGACCGGTGTTGCCACCTTAGAAGACTTCAGAACGGTTGGGAAAGAGGCTTCTGTTACCTACGCAATTCAAACTTATATGACAGGTTTTGGGTGGTTGGCTAAGCTGGTAACGATTGCCATTCTGGCAGGATTTTCTTCAGTAATATTAGTTATGCTTTATGGGCAATCAAGGGTATTTTATTCGATGAGTAAGGATGGTTTAGTGCCTAAAGTGTTTTCTGACCTACACCCAAAGTATCGTACGCCTTATAAATCAAATATTTTATTCTTAGCATTTGTTGGAATATTCTCTTGTTTTGTTCCTCAGGATATTGTAGGCGATATGACGAGCATTGGCACGCTGTTTGCCTTTATGCTGGTTTGTGCAGGCGTTTTAATTATGCGTTATAAGCATCCCGATTTGCAAAGAGGCTTTAAGACACCTTTTTTGCCTTATGTGCCTATTCTTGGCATCATAGTGTGTGGTGCAATGATATTCGGTTTGGGCTGGGCAAACTGGACCCGTCTATTTATCTGGATGGCTATAGGTTTTGTTTTCTATTTTACATACGGAATTAGGAAAAGCAAACTCAACAAGGAAAACAATGAAGATAAATAATTGTGATTCTGCATCTAATTTAATTTAAAACAAGTTTAAAAACTATGGAACAGGATAAATATGTGCATAGCATGGACTGGGGAAAGGACGAATTCTCTTTTGATAATATGCAGCATTATCGTAAATATCAGTACGATTTAATTGGGAAATATATTGGCACGAATGTGTTGGAAGTGGGCAGTGGCGATCGCAGCTTTACGAAGCAGTTGCTTAAGGAAAAGCCTGACATAAAGCGCTTGCACTCTATTGAGCCTTCTGAAACATTGTATGATATGCATAAATCGAATTTTGTTTTCCCTGATTATGCAACGTTCGATTGTATCGACTTGTTTGATTTGAAGG
>JBAWXL010000128.1:0-12617 GCA_037144095.1 Bacteroidota bacterium | reverse complement strand
AGTTTAGGAAGGTGGTGAAGGAATAATTAATAATGAAGAATTAAAAATTAATAATTGACAAGGGCCCCTCGACTCCGCTCGGTGACCGCTTCGACCCCTCGACCCCTCGACCCCTCGACCCCTCGACCCCTCGACTCCGCTCGGGGACCGCATTGCTCAGGGACCGATATGCTTGGGGACCGGTGTGCTTGGGGACCGGTGTGCTCTATGACCGGTACGCTCATGGACAGCTCTGCTAAAGGACCGAGTTGCTCGGGGAGCACTTCGCTTGAGGACCGGGGGAGAACGGCAATGAGTTTTTCTTAGTCATTCGTTTGCTGAAGGATACTGAAATTTGACAGCGCGGCATTTTATAATAACCATTATAGTTTCGTATTGATTTATATTTCATGACTCATTCAATCTATTATTGATAGTGTTTAGGGATTGAATTTTAATAAAAACTACTTTAGGGAAAGGAAAATCAAAAAAAATCAATTTTTTTTTTCAATTCAGGCAACAAAATGGCATTAAATAGTGTCTTATATATATTAACTACTATTGTGTTTATGAAAAAGATTTTTTGTATTATAAATTGTATGGTGGTAATAGTTTCTCAAACGCTGTTTGCCCAGCTACCTGCCACTCCTGCCACACCTATCGGTGACACGCTTCTCTGTCAAAATGCACCCAATTCGGTTTACATATCCGGAGGCAGTGCCAATGCCGTCAGCTATCTATGGGTGCTGATACCACCAACTGCCGGGACTTTATTTGAAGTTGATTCGACCGCCACTGTGGATTGGGATATAAACTTCTATGGAACAGCCGGCTTAGTGGCATTTGCCATAAATGACTCAGGGCAAACTGCTTCTGATACCCTATGGATAAACATAGCTCCATTGCCGTATCAACCGGCAATGCACACAGGTCCGGCACCTGTCTGCGCAAACGAAGGAATTAGCACCTATACGACCAGCGGATCTAATTATTCAACTTTTTATCAATGGTTTATAACTCCCCCTCAGGCAGGAAGCATAAGCGATACGGGTTTAACAGCAAACGTTGCCTGGGATAGTGTTTATAGCGGAATAGCAAAAATATTTGTGATGGGGGTGAATGCCTGCGGAAACGGACTATTGGTTTCTGATACTTTGTTTATCAATGTAATTCAATTGCCGTTGCAAGCAGCCACTCCTACAGCAAACAACCCAATATGTCAGGGAACCCTGAATAGCATTATTTCAACTGCAGGCGCCACAAATTCGACTTTTTATCAATGGGATTTTTCGCCACCTACGGCAATAGATATGATACTTAACGACAGCAGCAGTGCACCTACCGTAAAGTGGGATACAAATTATTTCGGACTTGTACGATGTATAGTATATGGAATAAATTCCTGTGGAATAGGTCCGGCTTCTGATACTTTACTGATTTCGATAAATCCCACCGTTGGCAAACCTGCAATTCCAAATGGAATGACGACGGTATGCCCGGGTGCTGATAGTTCAGTGTACACAACCATTGGTGCGCTGAATGCCCTAAGCTATCAATGGTATATTTTGCCGGATACAGCAGGAGTCATAAGCGGAACAGGTGTAAGCAGTATGGTGGTTTGGAATATAGGTTTTTCGGGAATTGCAAAAATATTTGTAAGAGGACTCAACCCTTGCGGAAACGGAGTTTTTGTGTCTGACACCTTAAATGTTACCGTAAACCCCTTGCCACTTGCCCCAAGCGGACTTACAGGTCCTGCTCAGCTCTGTATCAATTCTCCAGATACGGTTTGCAATATAAATCCATCTGCCTATTCTAATACATATCAATGGTTTTTGAAACCGGCTACTGCCGGCAGCATCAGCGGAATGGGTCTGACAGGGACGATACATTGGAATCCGGCATTTTCGGGGGTTGCAAAAGTATTTGTGAAGGGAGTGAATGGCTGTGGAAGCGGACCCGCAAATTTGGATACCTTATATATTGTTGTAAGCGCCTTGCCGGGGAAACCTGCTACACCAACAGGTTCGACTCTTTTGTGTATAAACTCGGTAAACACCACTTATAGTACAACGGGCAACGTAAATTCAACGAGCTATTTGTGGTATCTTTTACCCACCAATGCGGGTACAATAACAGGAACCACCAATACTTGTACCATTGACTGGGATTCAGCTTTTTCGAGTACCGCTAAAATATTTGTTAGAGGGATTAATAGTTGCGACACGGGCAATCTGGCTTCGGATACGCTGCTTGTACACTTTGTGTCACAACTAGCTGCGCCTTCCACCCCTGTTGGAATAACCACCTTATGCCAAAACACACAAAACAGCATTTACACGACTTCAGGACCGGCAGGCCCCCCACCGAATTCCTATCATTGGTATACCGACCCTGCATCAGCCGGCACATTTAGCGATACAGACAGCAGCGGCACATTGAATCTAAGTACTTTCTATTTTGGAACTGCCAAAATATATGTGAAAGCCGTGGGAGCTTGCGAAGGATTGGCATCTGATAGCCTTACAATTAATATTAGCCCTTTACCGGCGAAACCTGCAACACCCGTTGGACCCGTTGCCTTTTGCCAGAATCCTAACAACACCAATTATACTACCACAGGGGGCACTTATTCAACAACTTATCATTGGTACCTTTTGCCTACTACCGCAGGAACAATAAGTGGCACAAGCACAGTGGGTACAATTATATGGAATCCGACTTTCACTGGTCCTTCAAAGGTTTTCGTGAGGGGTATAAATGCCTGCGGGGATGGCATTTTAGCTTCTGACACTTTAGTGGTGACCATTTACCCTAAGCCCCAAACCCCTGTGATTACTCAAAATCTTAATGTGTTAAGTTGTGATACAAATATAGGGGTTCATTGGTATAACCAAAACGGGGCAATTTCGGGAGCAACGGATCAAACATATACGGTAACAGCAAATGGGGATTATTATGTAATCGTAATCATAAACGGATGCCGATCAGATACTTCTAATATCATTCACATTACAGGAGTTGCCATTCAATCTTTTGAATGTAAGGATGAAATTAATGTTTATCCCAATCCTGTTACAAATGAATTGTGTATTGAAATAAAAGGAAATCATGTGGAAATGGTGATTGAAATATTAAATTCAAACGGTAGCCTTATTTATAAAGGGAAAATAGCAGAAAAAACAATTATTCCAACCGAAAAACTTGCTGCAGGAATATATTTGATAAAATTGGATAATGGAAAAAGAGTTGAATTTAGGAAAGTGATGAAAGAATAAATGAGATGAAAACCCTTCATTAATCATATAATTATTGAGTAAAAGGAATAATTCTCTTCGCAATTGGATAAACATTTTATTGCTATTTGTAATGGATGCAAAATGTCCTGATAAACGGAATTTTTATTCATCTGTTAAAAGTTATTTGTATTTCTATTACTTTTGATATCCTCAATTATTCATATTGATTCATCAGAAAAGACATAAAATAACCGAAATGAAAAAGTCCATCTACCTCCTTGTTTTAATTATAGTCATGTTAGGCTCTGTGAGCCTGAAAGCAAACATAAAGCTGCCTGCCATTCTGAGTGATAATATGGTGATGCAGCGAAACACCACCGTCAAATTGTGGGGTTGGGCAGATAAAGGCGAGAAGATAAACATAAAAGTCGGATGGTTGCCAAATGCAATACATACGGTGGCATCGGATGAAGGGAAGTGGTTGGTTTCGATAAAAACTACCGATGCAGGTGGGCCTTATACGATAGATATTGAAGGGAAAAATAAGATTAGCTTACATAATGTATTATTGGGTGAAGTTTGGATATGTTCGGGACAATCGAATATGGAGCTGCAACTTCATTTGCTTGATGAATGGGAACACTTGAAAATGGGATTAAACGATATGCTGAAGGGGTATCAGATTAGGTTGTGTCAGATAGAAAGGAATATTTCAAATCAACCTAAAGATGATTGCAAAGCGCAATGGGCAGAAACAGACTCTTCGACACTTAAAAACTTTAGTGCCGTTGCCTGGTATTTTGGTTGGGAAATGGCACGCAAGCTACATGTTCCGGTGGCACTTATTTCTTCAAGCTGGGGAGGCACGCCGGCTGAAGCATGGACAGAAAATTCGTTTCTGACAAAAGATAAAGACTTATCGTTTTACCTCTCAAAAAGCACTGAGGGAGATCTTAATCCTTCATCACCATCGGTACTTTATAATGCCATGATACATCCTGCAATAAATTATACTATAAAAGGTGCGATTTGGTATCAAGGTGAGGCGAACATCAATGATGCTGACCTCTATACAACTCTTTTCCCAGCAATGATCAAAAGCTGGCGGGCAGCCTGGAATATTGGCGATTTCCCGTTCTATTATGTTCAGATTGCACCCTATATTTATAGCCGAAATAATACCTCACCTTATTTGCGCGAAGCTCAATTGAAAACCTTAAGTGTTGAAAATACCGGAATGGCAGTAACTATGGATATTGGAAATGTAAATGATATTCACCCTAAAAACAAAATTGATGTCGGGAAACGTCTTTCGCTTTGGGCTTTGAGCAAGACTTATCATCAGAAAGATGTAAAGGTATATTCGGGTCCTGTTTATAAAAAGATGAAAGTTGAAGGATCGAGAGTTCGCCTTTATTTTGATTATGCTGAAACAGGTTTGCAGGCAAAAAACGATTTAAATGGTTTCACCATTGCCGGAGAAGACATGAATTTTGTAGCTGCCAATGCCGTAATTGAGGGTTCAGAGGTATTGGTGTCTGCTAAAACAATTGCAAATCCTGTTGCCGTGAGATATGCTTTTACTGATACTTCCTCTGCAACTTTATTTAATAAAGAATGGCTTCCGGCTTCTTCGTTTCGCACAGATCATCAGGTTTTATTTTGTCGGATGGCTTCTATAAAGTTTGTAAAAGACACTATCAATGAGAATTTGTTTGCTTATATTTCAGGAAATGATGCCAACACACAAATACATTATACCTTGGATGGTAGTGCCCCGACTTTTAATTCGCCTATCTATAAAGACAAAATACTTTTGCAGGAAAGCGTGACCATTAAAGCGAAAGTATTTGAAGGAAAAACACCTTCGTTATATTCAGCCACTTCCGAGTTTCACCGGCATAATGCATGGAAAAAGAAAGTAGAATACATAAATAAATTTTCTCCTTTATACAAAGGAACCGGTCTAACGGATGGTATTAGAGGTTCCACAAATTTCAGAGATGGTTTGTGGCAGGGTTTTCTGGGCGAGGATGTGTTTGTCATAATAGACATGGAAAGTTCGCAGCCCATTGGAAAGATAAATCTAAGTTTTCTTCAGGATATAGGTTCGTGGATATTCCCTCCACTTTATGTTGATATTTATGTTGCAAATAACAAGAATGAGTTTTCATTTTATAATTCGATTAATAATGATACTGATTTGACGAAAGAGGGGGGCTTTTTAAAAGAATTTATCTTCGACATGAAACATATCAAAGCTCGTTACATTAAAGTTGTTGCTAAAAACATGGGGCTTTGCCCTTCGTGGCATATTGGGGCAAAAAATAAAGCATGGGTCTTTATTGATGAAATTGAAGTTGATTAAATTATAAAAAAGCGCTTTATAGGGATTGTTAGTCAACAATTGCCCTCATACAACCGTATCGACGGGATTGTAAATCAACAATTGCTCCCATACACCTGTATCGTCGGGATTGTAAATCAACAATTGCACCCATACACCTGTATCGACGGGATTGTAAATCAACAATTGCACCCATACACCTGTATCGATGGGATTGTAAATCAACAATTGCACCCATACACCTGTATCGACGGGATTGTAAATCAACAATTGCATTCATACACCTGTATTGATGGGATTGTAAATCAACAATAAGGTCGATACACTTTTAGTGATATTAATTTCCTAACTCTGAAGCTTTTCTTTTGTGGTAATAGAAAACTATTTGATTGTATCAATCACTATTCTTCCCCTCAATCCCTATACATCTCCTCAATCACCGCCTTGTATTTTTCCGCAATAAACTTCCGTTTAGTTTTAAGTGTTGGGGTATATTCGCCTGAGAGTATGCTAAAATCGTTTGGCAGAAGCGTAAATCTTACCACTTTCTGATATTCGGCAAGGTCGTCGAGCAGCTCATTAATGCGTTTTTGGTAGAACTGGATAATCTGTTTATTCTGGATTAAATCGCTATGCTCGTTAAACACTATGTTTTCGCTTTTCGCATACTTCCCGAGTATAGAAAAAGCCGGAACAATGAGGGCAACACAAAACTTACGGTTGTCGCCTATCAGCAGGGCTTGCTCAATGTAGGGATCAGCAACGAGCTTCATTTCTACTACTTGAGGGGCAACATATTTCCCGGATGAAGTTTTAATAAGGTCTTTAATGCGTTCGGTCATTATTAAAAAGCCCTCCTCGTCAATGGCACCCGCATCGCCTGTTTTGAACCATCCATCCTCAAATGCTTGTGCGGTTTCGGCAGGTTTTTTATAATATTCGCTAAATACACTATCGCCCTTTATCTGTATTTCGTTGTTTTCGCCAATGCGAAGCTGAACCCCGTGCAAGGGTTTGCCCACTGTGCCGAACTTAAAGCCGGCATCGCCAAAAACAGTAATGGTGGCAATGGTTTCGGTCATACCATAGGCATATTTAATATGTATGCCTACCGATTGAAAGAAGCGGTTGATGTCGTCGGAAAGAGCAGCCCCGCCGCAGGGCATAAAACGAATGTTGCCTCCCAGAGCCTCTCTACCCTTTTTCAACACCAAAGCATTGGCAATAGTATATTGTATCCTCTCAAAAAAAGAAATGTTTTCGTAGGTGCGTTTATGTTCCATTATTTTCTCCCCAATCTGTATTGCCCAACTAAAAATTCTTTTCTTCAGGGGAGAATAAGCCTCCAATTGTTCCACCACGGCACTATAGGTTTTTTCGAAGAAACGGGGCACAGCACACATGATGGTGGGTTTCACCTCAGCCATAACGTCAACCACTTCTTTGGGGTTGAGCAAATAATAATTGGTCATGCCGTTATGCAAAGCCATTAAAGTCCAGGTACGCTCAAAAATATGACTGAAAGGCAGAAAAGCGAGCGAAACATCATTTTCGCTTATATCCAAAAACATATCGTGAATCTTAAACGTATTGAGGAAGTTTTTTTGCCTCAACACCACTCCTTTGGGCACACCTGTGGTTCCGGAAGTATAGATAATGGTCACTACATCTTCCAAATCAGCTTCCGAAAGCCTGAGGTTTAATTCCACATCGCTTTCTTTTTGTCCTTGTCTGATGAAATCAGAGAAGTGCATAGCGTTGATATTCCCTTTCAGATCGACGGCATCATCATAAGCAATAATTTTAAGTCTGGTATCGGTTTTTGTTGAAACTTCAAGCAATTTATCGTATTGCTCCTGTTCTCCGGCAAAAATCAACTTCATTCCGGTTTCTTTAATGATATATTCTGCCTGAGAAACAGAATCGGTGGCATATAACGGCACACTCACAGCACGAATGCTCATGAGGGCAATATCCGAAAGGGTCCATTCGGGCATATTGCGCGAAAAGATGCCCACATTATCGGACGGTGCTACATTTTCGCTTAACATCGCCTTAGCCAAAGTATCAATATTCTCCATCATTTCCGTCCAGCTCATTTGCTGCCATGCGGACTTATTTGCTTTTTTATATTGTAAAGCAATTCGCGATTGATACAAGGCTGCACGGTCACGATATAATAAAGCTAAATGCTTATATTCTTTGTATTTATTCATTTTATTTTTCCATTAAGCCTTACACCTCAACTAGTATTAACAAGCATCAAGTTATTAATGTTGTTGAATGCCGGCTTTTCGATATTAATTTAATTATTTATCTCTTTCCAGCATTTAGTAGCTTTTTCGTAAAGATGATACATCATAATTTTGTTTTTTACCACATAGAATCATTGGAACATAGATTTCACATAGATTATTCTTTTGGTAATGCAGCATAAAGAGAATTCACGAGAGTTTTTTGACCATCTTTGAAAATATTAGTGCAATTGAAATTAATGATTATTCCTTTTGCCTTTTTTAGCATGCTCATATAAGTTAATAACACGGCATCATGAATAGGTAATAATCCTTCAATTGATTTTAATTCGACAATGATTAAGTCTTCAACAAGTACATCATATCTCAAATCACAATCAAGATATAAATCCTTGTAATTAAGAGGTACCTTTTGTTGTGATTTATAGTGAAACCCTTTTAAACTGAGTTCATGAACGAAACACTTTTCATAAACACTTTCTAATAATCCAGGACCTAAATGTTTATGAACTTCAATAGCACATCCAATAATTTTATAAGTAAGATCATTTAAATATTTCTGTGTTATTTCCATACCCATCTATGTGTTTTCTATGTTTCTATGATTCTATGTGGTAAACGAAAGAGAAAAAAGCATCAAATGTTTAATCGGTGTTTGCAGTTAAATATTTCTTACGATAGTGATTGTGTAATTTTTGAAGATTCTTTCAGCAGGAGTTCATACTCGGCTGGTGTGAGGTCGTTATAGAAGAAGTTAACCGGATTAACGGGTCGTCCGTTTTTATGAACTTCATAATGGCAGTGAGGAGCAACGGCTAAGCCTGTCATTCCGACATAACCGATAACCTGTCCGCGTTTTACTTTCTGACCCGGACGAACTACCTTTTTACTCATGTGAGCATATAAGGTTTGATATCCGTAACCATGATTAATAACGCACACAATCCCAAAGCCTGAGCCGGACTCATCTTTATCAACTACGCCATCGCCTGTTGCATAAATGGGCGTACCTCTTGGGGCTATAATATCAATTCCCGAATGCATACGAAGAACTTTAAGAATGGGATGAAACCTCATGCCAAATCCCGAACCTATACGGTTTTTTGTATTCCTTAAGGGTTGAATGGAAGGAATGGAAGCCATCATTTGTTCTTTGTTTTTCAATAAGCCAGCCAGTTCATCATACGATTTCGATTGCACGTAGAGCTGTGCAGAAAGCAAATCAAGTTTTTTTGTTGTTTCAATTAATTGTTCTGAATTATTAAATCCTTCAAGCTTTGCATAGCGGTTTCCACCCCCTGTTCCTGCCTGACGAATTTCAGAAGGAATCGGATCTGCTTCAAAAATTACCCTATAAATATTATCATCCCTGTTCTGCATATCTTTTAAAACCGCATTTAATCTTTCCACTCTATCATTAATCACCTTGTATTGAAATTTATATTGTTCAATCTCGCGAAGCAGTTGTTTTTCTTTTGGAGAATTGAAGAAATTATAGGCTACAAGCATTACCACTGTAGAGAAAACCAATACAGCCGAAACTAAAGAAATCACTTTTATCAAGCGCTCTTTAATCGAAACTTTCACCTCTTCAAGTGAGAGAGATTTGGTGTTAAAATGGTATTTTACCTTGGGCATTTATATAAAATAAGTTCTGCGAAGGTGCAGAAAATCCTTCATTTGTTGAAGCAAAGATAAAAAAAAACTAATTTTGCAGCGCATTTTCTAATCATAATAAAAGTTAACGTACTGTACCTCAATAAATTTTAATTTATATGAATTCAAATCACATTCGACATGTATTTCTTGATTTTTTTCGTCAAAAACAGCATCAAATAGTCCCTTCAGCCCCTATGGTTGTAAAGAATGACCCAACTTTAATGTTTACCAATGCAGGGATGAATCAGTTTAAAGATATTTTCCTGGGAAATACTCCTGCAACTTATAAACGGGTTGCCGATTCACAAAAATGCTTAAGAGTTTCAGGTAAACATAACGACCTTGAAGAAGTAGGAAAAGACACCTACCACCATACGATGTTCGAAATGTTGGGAAATTGGTCGTTTGGCGATTATTTTAAGAAAGAAGCAATCGAATGGGCATGGGAACTTTTGGTGGATGTATATGGAATTGATAAAAGCCGGTTATATGTTACCTATTTTGGAGGGGATGCTTCTGAAGGTTTAAATGATGATGCTGAAGCACACAATTTGTGGAAAGCCATATTGCCCGAAAGTCAAATACTGCCGGGAAGCAAAAAAGATAATTTCTGGGAGATGGGCGACAGCGGTCCTTGCGGGCCTTGTTCGGAAATACATGTGGATTTGCGTAATGAGGAAGATATTGCAAAACTATCGGGACGAGAGTTGGTAAATGCAGGTGATCCTTTGGTGGTTGAAATCTGGAATCTGGTTTTTATCGAATACAACCGTATGGCAAATGGTAAACTGAATCCTCTGCCCAATAAGCATGTTGATACCGGAATGGGTTTCGAGCGTTTGTGTATGGTGTTGCAAAAGAAACAATCGAATTACGACACTGATGTGTTTCAACCTTATATCCGTTTTATTTCGGAGAGTTGTAAGATTCCTTACGGAAAAGACATTTCAACAGATATTGCCATGCGTGTGATTTCCGATCATATCCGCACCATTGCTTTTGCCATTGCTGATGGGCAGTTGCCTTCGAACAATAAAGCAGGCTATGTTATCCGCCGCATCCTACGCAGGGCGGTGCGTTATGCTTACTCTTTTTTAGATTTTAAAGAACCTTTTCTTTATAAACTAATGGATGTGATGGTTGCTCAAATGGGAGATATTTATCCTGAACTTAAAGCACAACAAGACCTTATTACGAAAGTTATCACGGAGGAAGAAAGTTCATTCTTGCGCACCCTTTCAAACGGAATTCAGCGCTTTGAGAAATATGTTGCCAACAATAAACAAACAACAATAATTGATGGCGCTTTTGCTTTCGAACTTTTCGACACTTTCGGTTTCCCAATTGACCTTACCCAATTGATGGCAGATGAATTAAAACTCACAGTGGATGTTGCCGGATTTGAAAAGAAAATGCTTGAACAAAAAGAACGCTCACGTCAGGCTGCGGTTCAGGAAACAGATGATTGGGTAGAACTTCAGCCCATTTCTGAAACCGTTTTTGTGGGCTATCATCAATTAGATGCTGAGGTAGAGATTTTGAAATACCGCAAAATCACACTAAAAAATAAAACCCTTTACCAACTTGTCTTTAATGTGACTCCTTTTTATGCTGAATCGGGCGGACAGCTTGGCGATAAAGGGATTATTTTTAATGATTCCTGCAAAATAGAAATCATCAATACGTTGAAAGAAAATAATCTGACCATACATATTGTTGAAAAGCTTCCTGAAGATTTGAAAGGGACTTTCACGGCACAGGTGGATGCTGTGAAGCGCAAACAAACAGAAGCCAACCACAGTGCCACTCACCTAATTCATGCAGCTTTGCGTAAAGTGTTAGGAACGCATGTAGAACAAAAAGGCTCAATGGTGGACGATGAAAGATTGCGTTTCGACTTTTCGCATTTCCAGGCAGTGACAAAAGAGGAAATTAAGGCTGTTGAACGCATGGTGATGGAAAAGGTGTTGGAAAACATTTCTTCAGGCATACAACAACTATCGTATGATGATGCTATTGCCACGGGTGCCATGGCTTTGTTTGGCGAAAAGTATGGCAGCGAAGTGAGGGTAGTGAGTTTCGATAAAAACTACTCCGTTGAACTTTGCGGTGGCACGCATGTGAATGCCACAGGTCAGATTGGTTTGGTGGTGATAACTTCCGAATCGGCCATTGCAGCCGGAGTGCGCCGCATTGAAGCCAAAACCGGATTAAAGGCAATTGAATATATTCAATCAGAATACATTCATCCTATCGAAGTTTTAAAACAAACCCTGAAACGAAATGCCGGGGATATTGAAGCAGCCGTTGAACAATTGATAGACAAAAACAACATCCTTCAGAAAACCATTGATGAGTTGAATCACGAAAAAGTGCTTTCGCTTGCAGGCGAAATCATGACTTCAGCCGAAAACATTAAAGGGGTGAATTATATTGCACGGATGGTGAGCCTCGATGCAGCATCCATTAAAGACCTTACTTTCCATATCAAAGCAACTCATTCTAACCTCATTCTTTTGTTGGGCGCCGAAGCCGAAGGCAAAGCGCATCTGAGTTTATTGATAACTGAAGATGTGGTTGCTTCACTTGGCTTGGATGCGACTAAACTTATACGCGAAATTTCTTCCGAAATACAAGGCGGTGGAGGAGGACAAGCATTTTATGCCAGTGCCGGCGGTAAGAATCCAGCAGGTTTGCCTAAAGCATTTGAGAAGTTGAGAGGCTTGATAGCTTCATATTGATTTAATCCAAATCTGTCGTTGAACTTTCATTAGAATTTGCTTTTTACCGAAGTTAACGGTTTGCTTGTAAATATTGCACTTATTTGTTTATTGCCCAAATACATTCCCTAAAACCTCCCTTTATCAAAGCAGACTTGCCTTAAGTTTCTTTCAGTGTTAATTCCGTTTATCATTTTTCAAAGATAAATCTATTTAAATCTCCAATTCATCCTAAGAGCTATTTATTTCTTTTCACTTATAGCTTGGTTAATAATAATCGTATTTCTATTGTCCCTATCAATCAGATGAGGCGCAAAAAACGTATTACCTCAATAAGTATTAATGCTAATAGCCCCATACGCGTATTAGTACCTTATCAACAATATTGTAACCAAAAATGGCAAAATATTTCTATCCT
>JBAWXL010000127.1:0-12644 GCA_037144095.1 Bacteroidota bacterium | reverse complement strand
CCCTAATCCTAAAAGAGAAAACTTCAAATTTTTCATGATAATAATATTAAAACAGCTTAAAATAAGGCAATTATTTATCCACTGTAAAATTAGTCATTTTTCACAAATAACCTTTAATCATTTATTTTTTTTTCATTTTCAATTATCAACTCTCCATTGTCAATTAAAAAAGGCTCACCCCTCGGCAAGCCTTTTCTAATAAATCGAAAAACTGATTTTTTAGTTGTCTATAGTAGCAATATCCGAAGGAATTCCTACTTCTTCATCATCAATCACCAGAATAACATAATACTGACGTTGTTCAACAACAGCTTCGTCTAAATTAGGACGAGTGTCGATAGAATGAGGATGAATAATATATTTCAACAATGTAAACCCGGTTTCTGTTCCGCGTTTTGAATAAACATTACCACCTTCGCAACCTTTAAGACTAAATTTAAGATCAATACCCTGAGGTACTTTCTTAGTTTTAACGATAGTTTTTACCGTTGAAGGATCAATTTCAGTGTCGGAACCAATCACTCCTAATAATTCGCCAATGCCCTCGTTGTAGCCAGATGCTACTTTATGAGCCTTGATATTAGGACGAAGTATATCCATAGCCGCTTTAATGTCTGCATCTTTATCCTTTTTTTTCTGTTTAACGACTGCTTTTGCAGCTTCCAATTCATCAATTGCTGTTATCATGCTTGTACATGCATCTTGTTCTTTGGTAATATCCGCAGGCGACATACCCAGACCAGCTCCTTCTGTTCCGATATTTGTTTTATACTTGCCTGCCCAAGTTTTTCTTCCTTCCAGATCGGGAGGGAAATAATACTTAAGTGCCATTTTACTTGATTTAAAAATTGGCCGCAAATTTATAATTTATTTTTAGATAAATGTATTTTTCCCCCATTTTTTTTCAACGGAGGATTTAATCTGCATAATTCTATTCAGCATACAAGAAAATAGCCAAAATTGGCTTATGATTTTTCACGAAGAATAGTTGTGCGGCAGATATATTCATGTGATTTTTTTCAGAGCATAGGTATGCACCGAAAAGAATCATATGATTCTGTAGGCAGAATAGTTGTGTGTGGAAAAAAACCATATGATTGTTTACGCAAAATAGTTGTGTGCCGAAAAAAACCATATGATTCTTAATGCAGAATAGTTATGTGCGGAAAAAAACCATATGATTCTTTATGAAGAATAGGTATGCACGGACAAAAATCATATGATTCTTTATGCAGAATTGTTGTTCGCGTAATAAAATCATATGATTCTTTAACGTGAATTCGTGTTTTTGGGCTGGAAATAGATATTATATGTTTCGTAATATTTTGATTATATGTAGTTTAATGTGATGCTTTATCAATTTTGGTTTTATTATTTCAAACTTACCCAAATTGCAAGTCCCATATATTACTAGAATCAATCTTTTTTTGCTGCTTCCCCCCCCTTGGAATTTGGATCTTGAAATTTAAAACTTGGGGCTTTCCCCTTCAACCAATAACCATCCTACTTCTTCGGCACTACCGTCTTCTTATTTTTGTCCGCAGGTTTAGTACTTTTCGGTGCATTGGCATCAATCTCATAGCCTCGCGAAAACATTTTTTGCTCAACCACCTTAGCTTCCTCATTATAATAAACCCAGGTTCCCTCTTGCATATCATTCACAAAATCGCCCTTACATTTCATATAACCTTTCGAATGATAATAGCGCCATTCGCCCTGCTTCAGACCATTGATATAATAGCCTTCCGATTTTTTCTCCCCATTAACAGAATAGTAAGTAATCCACTCCCCTGTTTTTTTCCCATTCAAATAGCTCCCCTCAGCTTTCACCTGACCAGCCACAAAATAACTTCTATATTCCCCATCCAGTTTCCCGTTAAAATAGTTAGCCTCTTCAATTTGAGTACCCGTACCGGCATGATACCTTCGTGAAACCCCATGACGAACATCATTCAGATAGGTAACTTCATAAACTAACACCTTATTAAAGTTCAAATATTTCCAGTTACCCTGTTTCCTGCCCAACTCATCTTTTTGGTTCTCCCCTTTGGCAATTTTGTTTTTTTGAGCCTTACTTTCATTATATTTCGACTGATTTCCCCTATTATTTTGGGCATAGCTATATCCAATAAATACATGGATACCTATTAAAATCAAACAGAATACTCGTAAAATGGGACTACTTTTCACTAAAATTATTTTCAACAAAAATAATCGTTTTTTACTTAGCTTTTGAATTATTTAAGATTTCGAATGAAATTTTTAATGTTTCGCCCTTTTCATCCACCAAAGTCAGCCTGTGCATTCCCTTAGTTGGCGACAGTTCCATTTGATGATATTGCTTGGTGCTTCCGATAAAAGTATCATCAAGATGCCAATACACAGTGAGATGTGGATTTCTGTGTGCGAGTTTAAAAACCGCCGTTCCTTGTTTCCCGTCAATATCTACCGGAATATAAATTTTACTGTTGCTATGAGGATATATCATATCCATAGATTTTACTTCGGATGAAGTTAAACAATCGCTTCTGAAAGGAGGAAGTGCTTTATAATAAGGATTCTTATTTTGATAATACCATTCCATAACCGGTGGGAGCACAAACCATGAAGTGTTTATCATATTATCAATATCCTCACAATTCGAATTCACTTGCCACTTCCCGGTTTTATCAAGATGCACCCATTGATGATAAGGACAAACCCCTGTACGCAAACCCATTTTAGATGCCCAAATAGTGTCCACCTCATCGCAAATAGATGAAATACGATAGCCACTATGCTTACAAACCGGAATTTTTATCATCTCATCAACAGGTTGCTGAAACCAAGTGGTTGAAGGAAGTGATTTGAAAATATCAAAGAGAATAGGTGCTGCACAATCGATACCGGTAAGTCCCGGACGACCTTCCCCTGAAGCATTTCCTGCCCACACCCCTACCACATATTGAGGAGTTACCCCAATAGACCAGGCATCACGATTACCAAAGCTTGTACCGGTTTTCCATGCAATCTTTGAAGAAGACGAGAATTGTTGCCAAAATGTTTCTTCATCAGGACGTGCCACTTCCACCATAGCCTGAAACGTCAGCCAAATATTAGCCGCACTAAATATGGAATGATCTTCAAAATTATTCTTTTGATTTTCTTTTGAAGAAGTTAAGTAAGACAATGGATGAAGATCAGATTGCAGATATTTCCCGTTAAATTGCGAATAATGATTGAGTATCCTTGCCAAGGAGGCATACACTCCAACCAAATCCCAAAGATCAGCCTCAGCACCACCTAAGATTAATGATAAACCATAATGACCGGAAGGTTTAGTCATGGTCGTAATCCCTAATTTTTTTAATACTGAATGGAACTGTTCAAAGCCATAAGTTTGAAGCATTTTAACTGCAGGTATATTTAATGATCGAGCTAATGCTCTCTTTGCAGGAACAGCTCCATCATAGGTCAAGCTATAGTTTTCGGGCATAAATCCACCAATTTGCATGGGGATATCGGGTATTAATGTGGTTGGAAGAATAAAACCATCATTCAACATAGCACAATATAAATAAGGCTTCAGGATACTCCCTGTGCTACGCGGTGATACAATAATATCCACCTGATCGCCATCCAATTTTTTCATGCCTTCTTCTATATTTCCAACATAAGCCAACACATTTCCTGTATTCACATTCACCACAATGGCTGCGGCATTGTTCACGCCATTTGCAGCCAATACCCGATGATGAGCTAACAAAATCTCATTCACTTTTTCCTGTAGATGAGCAGAAAGAGTGGAGTTGATTTTCTTTTCCGCATTGCCTTCCAACACGGCTCTTTCTAATAAATGAGGCGCAAGTTGTGGCAAAGGAAAAGGTTTATCAGGCAAAGGTTCATTCTTTGAAAGTTCCAACGTGCTTTCATCAATTACTCCACGATAATATAGTTTATCAAGTAAACGGTTTCTTTTATTCAGCAATTTAAGCTGGTTTTTCCCCGGATAAATCAATGAAGGACTATTGGGTAAGACTGCAAGGGTTGCACTTTCAGCCCAACTTAGATGGTCGGGACTGACTCCAAAATAACGCCATGCAGCTGCATCAAGTCCAACCACATTGCTTCCAAAAGGGGCATGAGAAGCATATAAAGTAAGTATATCCTCTTTGCTATGGGTAAGTTCGAGACGGAAGGCAAGAAACATCTCGTAGAATTTCTCCAGAAAACTACGGTCAGGATTCTTACGGGCTAAACGAATGGTTTGCATTGTCAGTGTACTTCCACCACTTACAATCCTGCCTTCTTTTATGTTTTGATATAAGGCTCTTGCGGTAGAAACCGGATTAACTCCTAAGTGATGATAAAAATGCTGATCTTCGAAAGCTATGACAGCTTCCTTAAACTTAAAGGGCACCCCAGAACTTTCAGGGAAACGCCATTGTCCGTCTTTTGAAATCTTAGCCCCTAATAATTCTCCATCCTTATCCAGTAACACACTCGAATAAGGGTCGTGAAACAAAGGTCGTGGCAAGATGAAATAAAAGAAAATGGTGAAAACAATTCCGGGTAAATACCATCCGTATTTACCCAGGAATTGAATTGTCTTCTTTTTCACAAACTTTATAATGACTTTACTGCCATCAATAATTATTTCGATTGACTTACTTCTACCCATTTGCCAGGAAAACGCGCATTAATAGTATTGTCGTACATGGCTTCGCAATAAACTGTTGGCAAATAGAATTTCCCCAGATAACTTGAATTCAACATAATCTTGAAGGTCTTCGATTGATTGGGATTTAAGTCGAAATAGGTATACACCCTGTCATCTCTTACATCCTGATAAGTAAATCCATTTGAAGCCGCCACATCTTTAGCCAGTTCGCTCATACGGGCATTGAAAATTTCCCAACCTGATGGGAAGATTTGGGTTAATGCCAACTGACGATAAATACCTCTGCTTCCCGGGTTGCTTATCACAACTTCCGCAATGAAATTAGTGCCTTGTGAAATGTTATCAGGATTAAGTTTCTGATTATTCATGGTTTTATAGGTAACCGTCAAACGAAGATTGTTTTGCGAACCTGTGTTATCTCCTTTTGCAGGAATTCCTTGAAGTATAATGCGTGCATATAACATGTTTTTCCCATTATTATTCAGCACCACTTTCCCTTTACCAACAGGGAATGTCAAGTCTTCACGATAAATTGATTTAGTGGTGGTTTTCTGTTGTATTGTGCCTTTATTGAGGGTATAAGAAACATTTATCCCTACCCCATTGCCACCACCTGTGAATTTAGTAATTGCCAATAAAGCATAAGCTGTGCTTTGGGTACTATACCAATCGTTTTTGCTCAATTGAGAGGATAATTCTTTAACTAAAGGGGCAGCTTTTACTTTCTGGTCCATCAGGCAAAGCGTTTCAATTATCATAGCTTTATCGCGAACATCAGAACCGTAAGTATAATATAATTCCCGGTAAGGTTTGATATAAGTAGTTGCAGTTGAAATAAGTCTTTTAGCTACTTCAGGTTTCCCTGCCAATTGATAGGCAGCTGCTAAACGCCAACGGGCAGCCAGAGACAATCCTTTATATTCAAGCAGCTTATTCATGGCTCCCATTTCAGGTGATTTAGCAAGGGCCAGGGTATATAAACGATACGATTGAACCAGATCATCATTAAAATAAGTTGCATTGACAGCCCAGGAAACAGCCTTTTGCTTCTGATATTTTTTCCAATTGGAGACAAAACCAAAGGGTAAAGCATAGCCTTTAAGTTCAGCTTCGAGTATAAAATGACCGGCATAATTGGTTCCCCAATCATCGGCATATTGTGCTCCCTGCCAATAACCTAATCCTCCATTACCCAATTGGAACAATTTAATACGTTGAATTCCTGCTTTAATATTTTGCTCTGTTCTTTGCTTTTGTGCTTGATTCAAATCCAGCACTCCACTTAAATACAATTGAGGGAACACAGAAGAAGTAGTTTGCTCTATACATCCATGAGGGTATTCCATCAAATAACTCAACCTGCTTTCGAGGTTTAAGGGAGGAATGGAAGAAATCTCGAGTACTCCTTTATTTGTTCCAGTCATACCAATGGGTGCATAAGCAGTATTCCATGTTTTGCCGGGTTGAATAACGGTTTCAATTACATCGGTAACCTTTGGATTGGGATTGCGAACATCAATTTCTATGTTATGGGTAGCGGTTTCATTTCCTGAAATAGCAACAATTTTAATCTTACCAACTCCAATGGCCTCCTTAACTTTTAATTCATAGAAAAGCATTTCGTCACCGGGCTTTTTGAAAGTAATCTGTTGAGTTCCTTTTCCAGATAAGGTGAACATATTGTCAGGAATCACTTGCACACTAACATTTTTCACATTCTTTTCCATTGCAAATACACTCACCGGAAGCTTTACAGTTTCGCCCGGTCCAACCACTCTTGGCAAGGTTCCTAACACCATCAAGGGTTTACGAACGGCTACAGTTTTCTCAGCATTTCCATAAGCTGCATTTTGACCGGCTACCACCATCACTCTTACAGAACCAATATATTGTGGCATCTTAAAGGTATGTGTCTTTGATTGACCTTTTCCCAACTCAAATGGACCTAAGAACTTCACCATTGGAATAAACCGATTGGCTTTAAGGTTGCCTTTTCCATCGCCTTCGCCGTCTCCTCCTATTGATAGGATTCTTTGAAGTTCGCCACTAAATGCACCCATTACTAAATCAAAAATATCCCAGGTTTTAATCCCTAAAGCTTCTTTTGCATAGAATACCGACCATGGGTCAGGAGTTTTAAAACGGGTAAGATCGAGCAAACCTTCATCCACAACAGCAAGCGTATACGTCATAGGTTTACCTGTTTCTTCTTTCACTGTGATGGATGCAGTTTGTTCAGGAACCAATACATCTTTCATAATTATAGCAGCTTTCAGATGGGTGTTGGGGTCTTCAACTGCAATGGGAATCACACCATACATACGAACCGGCAAATCATTTATAGCTTGTGCATGGGGTTGTATTAAGGTAACATACGCAAAACAATTTGGTGCCATTTCTGGAGTTACTTTGAAAGAGAATTCCGTTGTCGTTGCATCAGTCGTTACCCAGTGAGATTCTAAAACCTTTGAACCCGACTCAATCGTTAACAAAGCTCTACCACCAGAAGAAGATGGAATAGCCAGTTTCACATTATCGCCTACTGTATATTTCTCCTTATCAGCAGTGAAAGTCAACATGGTGGCTGCTTGTTTTTCATTTCCTGAACCTCTTGAATAGCCGGGCCAATCAGCATAAATTATCTTACCCGTAATATGTCCCGAAGCCAAGTCAGTTACTTTTAAGAAATACCTTCCCCATTCGTCGTGCTTTGCTGTGAAAGGGAAAGTTGCACGACCACCACTTGATTTAACAGTGGAAGAATCAACCAAACGGCTATAGGAAGAAGACACATAATCGGCATTAGAATTCTCACCCGAATCGTCCCACCACCAACGCCACTCAAGTTTATATACCTGTACTTTGAGGGTGTTCGAAGGGATAGGATTTCCATTGGCATCGAGGTTTACCAGATTCATATTATAAGTTTTATCAGTATACAGCATCCGGTCGCCATCGTTATTCTTTGGCACAGCAAGACCTACATACGATTGAAATGGATAATATGGCATTGAGAAACGATCGACACTAAAGTCGCCACCATCTTCAAACACCATCGTTTCGAAGTTGGCTTTCAACACCCCTGGTGCAACAGTGGCAAAGTTGATTTGAGGAGTGAAAGTTACCTTCCCGTTTTCATCCAGTTTACCATCAAACACATTAATCGATTCGCTTTTAAATCCTGATGTAGGATTGTCGAAAACATAATCAGCATACTTTTTAAAAGTCGTGCTCGACTTAGTAAGGGTAAGGAATATGCTTGTTTTAAGGTTCTTCGCTACAGCACCGGTCAGCCATTTCACATCGAGCGTGGCAGGGGGTATCTTATCTTTCACCAACTTATCAGTATTAAAATTAATATTCAACTTTAATCGGTTGGGCTTGACGGTTTCAATCTTTATCGTCTTTTGAAATTCTACTCCTCCCACTTTTACCTTTGCTATCCAGTTGCCTGTAGGTGCACTTCTATCGGTATTGGTTCTGAAATCATAGAAGCCATTAACCGAACTTGTCTTAATAATATGCCTTACTATTTGTCCACTCGGGTTCGTCAAAGTGAAAGTAACAGGATGCGTTTCGGGAAGGGTTTTCAGTTTATCTTCCAAAATAAAGGTTAGATATAATGAATCGCCCGGTCGCCAAACGCCGCGTTCTCCATATATAAAACCCTTAATTCCCTTCTGCACCACTGCTCCTCCAACATCAAACATACTTAACGACAAACATGCCCCATCAAACAATTTAAGGTAAGCTCTTTGCTTATCCTTCTTTGCAATCACCATAAAGGGTTTCCTTTTCATTTTAGCAACCACCATTCCATCACCATCGGTTTCGGACGAAGAGAGCAATTGTTGTTGAAAATCGAAGAACTCAACTGTAACTCCCGACATGGGTTTCGTAGAAATAATATCGGTTACATAAGCATTGAAAGTACCATCGGCGCCACCTTTAGCGATGATGCCCAAATCGGAAGCAAGTACGTTTTTAACCTGATATTTATTATTATAATAGGTTGCCTTACAAGGATTATCGCGGTCTTCCCAACGATAATAATAGTAGCCATCTTCGCCATATTCATCATCATAAGAATCATTATAATAATAATCATTGCCATCTTCATTCTCATTGACAGATTCCCAGGTAGTGAGTTCGGGTTCGTTTTCGCTTACATCTCCATTGCAGGGATAGGTAGAATATTTCTTCTTAAAACTGATACGGATAGAATAAATTGCCCCGGGCTCAGGTTTGATAAGTTCTGATAAATCGAGTGAATATTTATTCCACTTATTATAATCGGCAACTTTAGTTAACGGAATGGTTTTCTTTAGCACTACCTTGCCAACTCTTGTTAGCTCGCTTTGACCATTATAATCATTCACCTGAAAGAACTGCAACACATTGCTTTCATAAATCTTCATCACTTTAATGTCGATAGCATTCAGATTCACCGCTTCGATAGGGAGCAACATGCCGTTTGAACTGGGCATGATGTTGCCCGAACCTACAAAACGTACATTGGGTTTGGTGTTGTCAAACTGAATATTCTCGCTAACAAGATTATTTATTGGAGTTCCGGTGGAAGATTTCAGCGAAGGTTCAATGGTTAGCATTTGATTGTTGGAAGGGAAATCGGTGAAATATATTTTCAATTCGTTGTCTTCAATCACATAACGCAGGTCGATTTTAGACCCTAATTTTATCAATCCATCCAAATTCTGATCACTTAATAAAGGGTTCGAAAACTGCACCAACACATAAGGTTCAGCTCCATTCACCACACGATGACCCATATATTTGAACTCACCCAAAGGTGGAATCTCAAAATCTTGTTGGTTTTTTTGTTCGGCATCTATCGCCGCCCCATCCCATTTCAGTGTAACATAGCTCTTGCTGCTTCCCCTTGCAACGGAATCTACCTGAAAGAAATGCATCAATTTCTTTGCATCGTGCGTCCAGGTGATATGCAAATTCTTCCCATCCTGTGAAGCTGACAATAGCTTTGCAAACTTAGCTTCCTCGGCAATATCTGCGGTTTTCACATAACCATATAAACGTTCTTTTGTCAAGTCGTTTTGCGAATAGGCTTTATGATTTTCAACCTTTAAATCAAAATCCTGCGACATGGTTTGAAACTGAAACTCGAGGGTTTTCAGCGAATCGGGAACCTTCATCAAATTCGACAGAAAGAACTTGGCATCGTAGAATTGCTTTGCAGGCAGTTTTTCATCTGGTCGAAACTCTATGGTGCGTGCATCCAACCAATAGGCTTTCCCTCTGATGGCGGGCGAAAATGCAAACATTTCCTTTTCGACCGGCGTGTTGAACAGCGAGGTATCAACAAAATCTTCATTCAATTTAATTTTAACAGAAGCATGAGTGGAAACCACCCCTGAAGTAAATCCCTGAACATATTGCTTAAAAGCAGGATTCACTCTTTTAAACACGTGTTTATTGCCTTTGACAGCAAAGATGATAACAACTGATAGCAAAACGGCTACCCCCAACGAAAGGATGACAATTGACCTTTTTTTCATTGTGCGAAAGTTTAAGATTAATGATTGAATGTTTGGTTTGAAAATATTGATATTTGGAAAGGCAAATGTACACAGAATACGTGCCAAAGGACATGATTTTTCAATTTATTTTTC
Organism: Bacteroidota bacterium; assembly: GCA_037144095.1. Lineage (GTDB taxonomy): Bacteria > Bacteroidota > Bacteroidia > Bacteroidales > CAIXTV01 > CAIXTV01. The sequence goes on along the minus strand of JBAWXL010000127.1, from coordinate 2,336 downwards.
AACAACTTAGGGAAAGTTATTAAGTTAATGGTTTAGCTGTTTAGTCGTTTAGAGGTTTAGGGGTTTTGTTTCTCCGCAAATTGTATTTTTTCATTGAAAAGTATTACTTTTGTGATGATGAAATTAGTAGAGGTAAAATTGAGACAAAGTACATAAGTAAAAAGATGAAAAACGTTAATAAATCAAATATTTTTAAAGCCTGGCAATTAGTTTTTCTCATCATATTTTTACTCATTTTTACTATTTCTTGCATTTCGAATAAGTACATTCCAAATCAGAAGGCTATCATCGGAAAATATCGTATCATTTGTGTTATTTTAGGAACAGAAAAAGTCCCAAATCTTGTATTTTTAGATACAATTCAATCGAATAAATATTTATTTTTAGATACGGTTCCTCCATTTATTTTGACTTTTAATATTCCAAAGATTCATAAAAATCAAATGAAAGGCATTATTTCATTGACTGCTGATACAATAGATAGAAAATCAGGATATTATTGTAATGCGCAAAACAGCATAAGATATGCCTTAAATAACAATGATAATACTATTCAAATGTATTGGAATGCATGGCATTCTGATGAAGCTCTTAATATTCCACCTTTTTTTAGTTTGCTTAGAAAATCTTTAAACATAGTGGATGGCACTATCAAATATAACAATGATAGTTTAATCATTTATAATTATCTCGATAAAGAAAAAACTAAAATTTTCACCACACTCAAAGCTATCAGGCTAAAATAAAGAGACATGGGAATTATATTTGAAATATTAATTAAAGTCTTTGTGAAATATACGATTAATTACCCTGTTTCTTTTTTGAGATGGATATTAGGGAATAAGCGTAGAAGTTTTAATGATTATTTGGATGAATATGCTTTAAACTGGATTTATGGATTTTTCATATTTACCATTATTCTTTTATTTGTACACTTGGTATTATAGGCTCTTAAAGCTCGTTTTGACAGGCTCAACGACCAGTTTATCAAACACTAAGCCTATTGAAATGAACTAAAACATTATTCATGAAAATTAAAATCGACAAACATTGAGCAAACTTCCCGGAAATGAATCATTCGCCACTGGGAATGATTCAATCGCCATAGGGAAACGATTCATTCCCCATGGAAATGAATCAATCGCCATAGCGAATTATTTAATCGCCACCGAGAAACGATTCATTCCCCATGAAAATGAATCAATCGCCACTGGAAATGAATCAATCGCCGCTGGGAAACGATTCATTCTCCATGGGAAAGAATCAATCGCCATACAAAAAGAATCATTTCCCGGTGGGAAATGATTCTTTTCCATGAAGTATGCTAAATGGTTTAGAAATTAAGAAGCTTCTTCTGAAACCCATTCAGTCCAATCGCCATATTTTTCATTTGGATAAACCCGACGGCTACGCCACCAATAACGCTTTTTGCTAATCAAATTATCAACGTGTTTGATGCCTCCGGTAGTACTTGCCAGAAAATAAAATGTTTCTCCAGCATTAATACTTTCCTGCCAATCGTGCTGACCCTCACCTTCACCATAAATAATCATGGTGCCAGGTTCAGTATCCTTCTCACAACCCGCTTTACGTTTTCCACGGTTACCTTCTAACTTTGAATCGAAACCGGCATTAGCGCAAATCTGCAATGCTCTATCAGGATTTGCATCCATTTTACGTTGCACCATGCTCATTATACTCTCTAAATCTAAATGAACAGTGTTTTGAGCTACTTGCATAGCTTCCGAACTTCCGCTTACACGTGTTTTAGCAATCACAATTTTTGTATCATATATTCCTGTATCGGTAACAAGAGTTGCTAAGGCAACTACATCATCGGGATAAGGCACTGGAAAATCAGTATTTCCGGTCAGCTTTGAGATGATCAGACGGGCTTTAATTAATCGTTTCGGATTAGAAATCCCCCATTTCAGAACTGCTTTGGGGTGTTTGATGACTACTCTCATTCTTCTTCCTACAGGCATGTGTAGTAAGAAGATCATAGGTATTTTTTTCATTTTAAAAAATAATTATGAGTTAATAAATATGTTTTTGAAAGTCTTCAATGTTGCCTTTTTTGGGGAGGCGGCATTGTTGCAACACGGCTGTTGCTGCGAACGATGCGGTGTTGCACAATTACTTGTCTGGTGGAGTTTTCGATAAATGTTTCATAAGCCAATTTTTTTATGAGGTTCATTTTTCCTAAGACACAAAAAACGATATAAAGGTTGCCTGAATAGAAAAATATTTTTCTATTTTTTTTTGTTGATGAAATGAGTTGAATCATTGTTGTCCGATAAAAAAAAGAGAAGGAAGTTCATTACTTCCTTTCTCTT
>JBAWXL010000126.1:0-12665 GCA_037144095.1 Bacteroidota bacterium | reverse complement strand
ATGGTGGGTATTGCCAAGTTTAAACCGGGGAATTATCATATCGAATTTACGAAGACGGGTTATAAAAAAGTGAAAATGATTGTGAATTTCCAAAAAGGGAAGATTACGAACTTGGAAATTGATATGCACCGCTTGGCATAGTTATAAATTATGAATTATAAGTGAATTGTAATTCATAATGGGAAAATCCTGCTTTTGTGAAAGGGCGGGATTTTTTTTATAAGCAAAAACTGAAATATATATTTTAATGAGGTGGAGATTTGGCACTTCGACAGGCTCAATGACCTAAGCAGCAACTTAATGAGGAGAAAATGAATTTTTTTTTTGATTGAAAATTAATAAAATAAATTTAGAATAAAAATAATACTTGCATTATGGATTGAATTGATGTATCTTTGTGCAAAAATTATAATTATGTAAATCACCTCAGTAATGAAAGCTATTTCTTATAGTTTTGGTTTTAAGCCACATTACGTTTATACTAAGCTCTTTTTAGCTTTAGCACGGATTTCCTATGATTTATTAATAAACCTTCTTCTTTTGGAGTTTAACTTCAATAACAATAAAGCCAAAATTGAGATTTCCGATGGTAGTATTGCCGATACTACCATCGGATGAAGCATTAAGATTTAGTGCTGCCTTTCGGCAAATAATTATTTCTTCCTTTAACTTAAAATCAAATATTCATGAAAAGAATAATTACTTTATGTTTTTTAACACTTTTAATAAGTATTTCAATCAAGGCTCAAAATTTAGTTCCTAATGGTGATTTTGAGTTGGGACCAGATAGTTCTTCTATGGGTTGGCAATTCGGAGCCTGGGATACTACAAATGGAGGTTGTACTACAACAAAATTTGTAAATGGACCATATTTCTGGACGATAGTAACTGGAAGCCCAGATAGATTAGTAGAAGGAAATTTTCCTCCTTGCAATTGGGATAAAGATACTGCTGCGTCTGGAAATGCTTATGTGGTTTTTTGGGGAATATTTACTCTTTCTTCAACACCTGAAGCAGGTAAATCAACTTTATTAATACCATTACAAAAAGATTCTATCTACCATTTAAGTTATTATGTAAAACTAGAAACTTTTAGTCATATTTCATTTACACCAGTACGTATTGCTTTTGTTTTTAACAACATTGGCGATTCTTTAGTTTCTTCTTTTGTTACTGATACTATATGGCAATATAGAGATACTATTTTTAAATCATCAGTAAATTCATCTGAAATTAAAATTACAGGTATAGATTATGCTTTCTCAGCAGTAGATATTGATAATATTAAATTAGAAAAAATAACTCCTAATTTGATTGATGAATATTTAATGCAGAAAAACTTAAAAATATATCCTAATCCATTTACAGATATTTTATTTATTGATTTAATGAATAATGAGACTCCTATAATAAAAATATTTGACTTTGCAGGGAAAATAATTGATAATTATACAATTATCAGAAATGACAATTATTCTCTGGATTGTTCAAAATTATCATCCGGAATATATTTTATTAATATTATTACAAATCAAATAAATATAACAAAATAAATAATTCATTTAAATTAATAATCATTTAAAACTAAAATAATGACTAAATTATTAAAATTGGGAATAAGCATTATAATTATAGTGCTGTCCCTCAATAGCAAATTTATTTTTGCACAATTTATAAACATAGGAGGTGGATATTATAATACTTCTGGTACTATTCTTGGTATTGGAATTGGATCCAACACTTCTATAAATTCAACATTTCAGATTGATGGAAATACAGTAAATACTCCAACAGGTGAAGTATTCCGTACATATGGACCTTCAACAAATCTTAATGCCTGGCGTTTATTAACTGGAACTACTACTCCTGCTGAAATGGGAATGATTTTCAATTATGGGAATAATTCCGTTGTGGCAGATCGTACAAATTATTCTTTGCAGGCATCTACAAGTGATATGACTTTTCATACATTACCCCTTGATGTAAATACTGTTGGAACAAAAAGAATGCGTATTGTAGGGGTAACAACACGTTGGGTAAATTCATCAAATTATGTAACGCGTGAGGGAAATATCGGTATAGGTACAGCAAGTGTCTTTAAAACCCGAAAAGCCAAGCCGGAGATTGCCGATGGAGGTAATGCCTTTGCCTTCATCGGAGTATATTTTAAATAAGGCAGAAAATCAGTTTACTTATATACTAATCCCAAAATAGAAATGAAAAAAATAAAACTCATATTATGCATATCATTACTTATAACTGCTGTTAATGCACAAAATTTAGTCCTGAATCCTTCTTTTGAAGAATATTCTAATTGCCCAGATGATTGGAGCCAAGTTCAATATGCAACAGGTTGGGAAAGTTATTGTTTAACTCCAGATTATTTTAATAATTGCTCCTCTAATCCTATTTTTTCAGTTCCTTCTAATCTTTCTGGAAGTTATCAACTAGCATCTAGTGGAAATGCTTATTGCGGATTTAATGCTTATTGGAGCTCTTTTGGAACTCAAGGACTCAAAAACATAAGAGATTTTATAGGTTCCCAATTAATTACACCTTTAATAATAGGCACAAAATATTATGTTTCTTTTAAAGTCAGTCCAGGATACAATAATGGTGGTAATCCTGGCTGTGCTTGTAATAATATTGGAATTAAATTCACAACATTTTCTTATAATAATTATGGGATTGATAGTGTTACTTCACCCGCTGTTAATAACTTTGCACATATAAGTAGCCCAATAATTATATGTGATACTACTTCTTGGAGCACAGTTTCAGGTTCATTTATTGCAGATAGCTCTTATAAATATATTATGATTGGGAATTTTTTTGATGATAATCATGCTGATACATTGATTTTTAATTCAAGTAATTTTGTTTGTTATGCTTATTATTATTTAGATGATATTTATGTATCTAAAGACTCAGTTGAAAATATTGAAGATTATTCTTTTAAAAACAGATTATTAGTTTACCCAAATCCTTTTAATATTTCAACAACGATTTTTGTTGAAGAACCCAATGATTATATAAATGAAATAGCTATATATGATATTCTAGGGATTAAGAAATATATAAATATATTGAATTCTAATTACAGTAATAACATAAAAATACAAATTGAAAGAGGAACTCTTTCACAAGGGACTTATATTCTAAAAATAAAATTTAAAAATAAAATTTACACAAAAAAACTTTTTATAACAAATTAAATACAAAGATAAAATGAAAAACATAATTATCTTCAGATACATTGCGCTGATTATAGTGCTTTTAATTAACAACATTGGATTTTCTCAATGTTTTTCGAATCTAACTTCAGGAAATCAATCTTGGGGTTTCTTACCTACAACCGTTAGCAGAATTGGAATAGGTAATTTTGCAACTGGTACAGCTTTGCCATCCACTTTAACAGTTGATGGAAATACAACCTTAAATGCAACAAGTGAAGTTTTTCGAACTTATGGTTCTGCCACAGGTCTAAATGCCTGGCGTATGTTAACTGGTACGAAGTTTTAGCTAAGGCAGAATAAGCCTTGCTACAAAAAGGCGATTGAGGCAAAAGACTTGTCAAATGCGGGTTTTAGCGATATATTTCTTTTTTGGCAGATTTCAGAGTGTTCATTAGCAAAGCCACCCTCGTCATCGGACCCACCCCTCCGGGAACCGGAGTTATGTAGCTGCAACGGCGTGCAACATCGCCGAAATCAACATCGCCTGTGAGCTTAAATCCCGATTTCGTATCAATCGAGGGCACGCGGTGAATGCCCACATCAATCACCACAGCTCCTTGTTTAATCATGTCGGCTTTCAGAAAATGAGGTTTACCCACAGCCGCAATGATGATATCTGCTTGAAGGGTATATTTTTGAATATCAGGTGTTTTGCTATGACAAACCGTAACGGTGCAATTGCCCGGATTGGCATTCCGCGACAAGAGTATGCTCATGGGCGTGCCCACAATGTTGCTTCTTCCAAGAATCACACAATGCTTTCCTTGAGTTTCAATGCTGCTTCGCTTCAGCAGTTCGATGATTCCGAAGGGAGTGGCGGGCAAAAAAGCGGGCATCCCCGACATCATTCGGCCGGTGTTTTGCGGATGAAATCCATCCACATCCTTTTCGGGGCGAATATGTTCTATCACTTTATTAGCAGAAATATGCGAGGGCAGAGGCAGTTGCACAATCAATCCATCCACTTCATCATCATGATTAATAAAATCTATGGTCTTGAGCAATTCGGCTTCAGAGGTCGTCGCGGCCATCTTATACACAGTTGAAATGAAGCCCACTTCGCGGCAATCTTTTTCTTTGTTCGAAACATAAGCCTGGCTGGCTTCGTCTTCTCCCACCAAAATAGCCACCAAATGAGGGGCTTTATGATCGGCATCGAGCATGGCTCTCACCTCGATGGCAATCTCCGTGCGAATGTCTTCGGCAATTTTTTTTCCGTCAATAATCTTCATAATAATTACCTCCTGCCGGCTTGTTGCATTTGACGTATCATGTTTATTTTGCCACCTCCCATAACCGATTTCATTGCTTTTCGGGTGTTGTCGAATTGCGAAATGATGCGGTTTACTTCTTGCAGGCTGGTGCCGCTTCCCAAGGCAATTCGTTTGCGGCGGCTTCCGTTGATGATGCTGGGCTGTTCGCGTTCCTGAGGGGTCATGGAGGACACAATGGCTTCAATTTTTTTAAATGGCTCATCCTCAATTTCAACTCCCTTCATCATATTGCCCATGCCGGGTATCATCCCCACAAGGTCTTTCACATTTCCCATCTTTTTCACTTGCTGAATTTGCGAAATAAAATCGTTGAAGGTGAAATCGTCTTTTAAAATCTTTTTCTGAATTCGTCTTGCCTCTTCCTCATCGTATTGTTCCTGAGCTTTTTCAACCAGCGAAACGATGTCGCCCATGCCCAGAATACGGTCAGCCATACGAGCGGGGTGAAACACATCCACGGCATCCATTTTTTCGCCAATTCCCACAAACTTAATCGGTTTGTCGACCACTGCACGTATGGTTAGGGCAGCCCCACCGCGGGTATCGCCATCCAATTTGGTGAGCACCACGCCATCATAGTTCAATTTATCGTGAAAAGCTTTTGCCGTATTCACCGCATCCTGCCCAGTCATCGAATCTACCACAAACAGAGTTTCGTGAGGATTCACACTCGCTTTGATTTCGCTGATTTCGCGCATCATGACTTCGTCAACAGCCAAACGACCTGCGGTATCAATAATAATTACATTTTTTGAGTTCTCCTTAGCATACGCAATTGCCATTCGGGCAATACTTACGGGTTTATTGTTGTTGAGGTCGCTAAAAACCTCCACTCCAATCTGTTGTCCCAACACCTTTAGTTGTTCGATAGCAGCCGGACGATACACGTCGCAAGCCACCAGTAGCGGATGTTTGCCTTTTTTGGTCTTAAGATAATTGGCTAATTTAGCAGAGAAAGTCGTTTTCCCCGAACCTTGCAAGCCCGACATCAAAATGATGGTAGGATTGTTTTTTATGTTCAACTCAACGCTTATGCTACCCATCAGTTCCGCCAATTCGTCGTGCACTATCTTCACCATCAACTGTCCTGGCGAAACTGCAGTTAACACATTTTGCCCAAGGGCTTTTTGCTTCACATCGTCGGTAAACTGCTTGGCAATCTTATAACTTACGTCGGCATCAAGCAGTGCCTTGCGCACTTCTTTCAGTGTTTCGGCAACATTTATTTCGGTAATATAACCGTGTCCTTTTAGTACTTTAAACGCTCGTTCGAGCTTATCACTTAAACTATCAAACATATCTACTGGAAAATTTTTGCAAAGGTAAGGATTTTGGAAAGAAATTCAATCTATCGAAAAGATTAATTCCTTTAAATAAGTCGAATTGTGCAATATGCATTTCTTTTCTTCGTGATTAGATTTGTATTAGAAGAAAACCTATTTTCTTTTCCCGACAAATCTTTCAAAAGGAAGATAAGCGATTTTTATTTGTTGATAATATATGAAACTAGTTGATGTTTGCTTTATAAGAATTGTTTCAGAAAAATCAGTTTTACGAATAGAAAACTCTGCTAAAAAGCTAAAGCACTAAACTACTAAAAGTCAAAACCCCTTTCTACTGAAATCCCCATTGACGGCATATTTTTATGCGATCGCTCATATTGGGTTTGCCTAAATCGCGAGCTTTAATCCAATCGGGGCAGGCAGCCTTAACATTGCCCATTGCCTCATAGGTAGCCCCTCGGTCGTAAAATGCCTGGGCATTATTGGGATTCAATTCGGTGGCTTTCTTAAAATCATCTAAAGCTTTCTGATATTCTTTTATATTATACCAACAGTCGCCCCTCCCGAAATAAGCTTCATCGTTTCCGGGAGTGAGTTCAATCATTTTATTAAAACATTCGATGGCTTCCTTAAACTGCGAATGACGCAGATAGTCGCTGCCAGCCTTGAGTTGTGCTTTGGCTTTCTCTTCTTTAGTTTGACAAGCGAAAAGAGTGATTATTGAAAAAAAGAGAATGAAAATTATAGGTTTTTGATTCATCGTATTTGTGTTTTTTATAATGATTTCTTCTATTAATATCTAAAGATTGCTCCTCTTTGAATTTGGGTCTTGAGATTTGAAACTTGGGTCTTATTTACGGTCTTTCATATAATTAGTTGTCAGGCTCTATTCGGGGATAAGTAATTCTTTACGGTCTTTTTTCTTTCTTTTTACACGAGGAGGAGAATCATCATTAATTACATATATTAATCTGAAACTAATCACGCTGTTATATTGCTTACGGCTCCAGGTAAGCAGGGTATTGTCGAACACACGGGTTCTGATAGGAACAATGGTATATGCATAGCGTCCGTCAAACTTTAATCCCTTCCAAATTCGGAATTGCACGTCAGCAATGATGTCCCAGTCGCTGGTTTTATAAGGACCATCAATGGTAGTGGAAGGAATTCTTACTCCATGCTGATATTCCTTCACATTGATGAGCCTTCCCCACGAAAAACCCGCACCAAAAGTCCAGGTGTCCCTGTCTTCAAAATGAACCAGCAGGGGAACTTCCACATAATCTAACTGCAAGCGATATTCACCCGAAGCAGAGTCGATAGAAGTAGGCTTTTGATAAGAACCTTTTTGATTATAAAGCGTCTCAATGCTAACCGACCAATGTTTATTGAACGACATAATGGCAGAAGGCCCCACATTTATTCCATATTTGTGGAAACCATAAACCTCATCGCCATCCACCTGCGATAGATTAATGCCTAAAGCCACCGCACCTTTAATCTTTTGTCCCGAAATGGGCGATAAGAAAAAACTAAATGAGGAAAGACTTAATATTAGGAAAAGCCTGAGTTTGTTTTTCATTCGATGTCTTTCATTGATAATTGAATTCGTTTTCGTTCTATGTCTACTTCAAGCACTTTCACGATAACTTTTTGGTTGAGTTTAACCACTTTGGCGGGATCTTTCACAAATTGATTTGCCATCTGACTTACATGCACCAAACCATCCTGATGCACTCCCAAATCGACAAAGGCACCAAAGGCGGTGATGTTAGTTACTATGCCTGGCAAAATCATGCCTGCATTCAAATCTTCGATGCGGTTCACTTGATTCGAAAACTCAAAGAAATCGAATTTCATTCGAGGGTCTCTTCCGGGCTTGGCAAGTTCCTGCATGATGTCGGTAAGGGTTGGAATACCTACCGTTTCACTTACATATTCTTTTATGTTGATTTGTTTCTTTAAATCATCGCGTTTGATAAGTTCCACCACATCGCAATTTAGATTTCGTGCCATGGCATCCACCACCCCATAGCGTTCGGGATGAACTGCACTGGCATCGAGCGGATTTTTGGCATCACGAATGCGTAAGAAACCTGCAGCCTGCTCAAAAGCTTTCTCTCCAAAGCGAGGAACTTTCTTAATTTCGGCTCTCGATTTGAAAGGACCATGCTCGTTGCGGTAGTCAATAATATTTTGTGCCAAAACTGGACCTAACCCTGAAACATGGGTAAGTAGTTGCTTGCTGGCGGTATTCATTTCCACACCCACAGCATTCACCGAGCTGATTACTGTATCAGTAAGCGCCTGTTGTAGCAACTTTTGATCAACATCGTGCTGATATTGACCAACACCAATAGATTTGGGGTCAATCTTTACCAATTCTGCAAGAGGATCCATCAAACGTCGTCCAATGGAAACAGCTCCTCTCACGGTTACATCATAATCGGGAAATTCCTCGCGGGCAACAGCCGATGCAGAATAAACAGAAGCTCCGCTTTCGTTCACCATTACGACCAGTATTTCTTTCTTAAAGAGGACTTTTTTAATAAATTCTTCCGTCTCGCGACCCGCTGTTCCGTTTCCTATAGCTATTGCTTCAATCTTATAAGCATCAACAAGGCTTTCTATTTTGCTTATTGATTGCTTGACCTGCATTTCGGGGGGATGGGGATAAATGGTTTCGTTGTGCAATAACTTTCCTTGTTTGTCAAGGCAAACCAATTTGCAACCCGAACGAAACCCCGGATCAATTGCTAAGACGTTTTTCTGTCCGAGGGGAGGTGCTAATAAAAGTTGTTTAAGATTATCCCTAAAAACCGCAATGGCTTCCTTGTCGGCTTTTTCTTTGGCCGTGTTACGGATTTCGTTTTCTAAAGAAGGAAGCAATAATCGTTTATAGGAATCCCGTATTGCCATTTTTACCTGTTCCGACGATTGGGTAAAGGACTTCACAAAGATGCCGTCTAACATATCGATAGCCTTTTCGGCAGGAGGCTCCACACTTATCTTGAGCATACCTTCATTTTCGCCTCTGAACATTGCTAACACACGATGCGAAGGGGCTTTCATCAACAATTCCTTACTTTCGAAATAGTTTGAAAACTTAGCGGCTTCCTTTTCTTTGTTTTTGGCAACCTTTGAGGTAATTACGCCTTCTTTTGAAATTAAATAACGAATTTTATTTCGCGACTGAACGTTTTCGTTTACCCATTCGGCAATAATATCTCTTGCGCCCGATAACGCTTCCTCAATGGTATTTACTCCCAAATCGGGTTTGATGAATTCTTCAGCCTTTTTATAAACATCTAATATGACCTGCGACATTAATATCTTAGCGAAAGGTTCAAGTCCCTTGGCAATGGCAATGGTGGCGCGGGTTTTCTTCTTGGGTTTAAAGGGTAGATATATATCTTCTAATTCGGTAAGCGTGACTGATTCGTTCAATTGTTTCAGGAGAGCAGGGGTCATGAAACCCTGTTCGGTAATGCTTGAAATGATGGCTTCGCGGCGCTTATCAAGTTCTTTCAAATAAATTAGCCTGTCGCGAATGTTGGTGATGACCACTTCATCTAGGCTATTGGTCATCTCCTTTCGATAACGGGCTATAAATGGAATGGAAGCCCCGTTTTCGAGTAATTCAACAGTGTTTTGTACCTGACGAAACCCAATTTTGAGTTCCTCGGCTATTTGAGCATAATAATTAATTGACATCAGAATATTTTATACTGCAAAATTAAACGAAATCAACTAAGTTTTAGTTTGTAAATTCAGATTTTATTATTTCACATCTATTATTGTTCATTTCAATTGAGTGTAATTAATCTCAATTTTAGGATAATTCTGCTATTCATAGTGCTTATTAAGTAAAGAAAAATTAAAGTCAAAAATAGATATTGCTTCAAGTATCTTAATTAATAACCTCTTTGCTTGCCGGTGATGTTGGTAATGGTGATTTTGAAGATGGTGACATTGTTGATGGCGGGGTCATTGTAGGTATAATCGTCTTTGCCGGAATATTTCTTCATCATTAAATTTAAAATGTCAATTTTTTGATGAGAATCGTCGATAAAATGATTTTCGCCATAAACGATTACACTTTTATACTTCATTCCCCAACTGCATGCCACCCTTTCGTGTTGATGAAATAATTCGTGCGCGGTGCTAAATGCAATGCAAACTTTTGGGTTCTGAGCTAATATATCCATTTTCTTACCCTTTGATCCGGAATGCAGGTAAAGATATTCTCCATCATAGGCAAAATTAAAGGGTAAAACATAGGGCTGATGCAGCTGGTCGACCATGGAAACATAGCAAACATCGCACGCATTAATTACGGCATTTAGCTCTTCTGGTTTAGTAATGGGATACGTATTCATATAATATATTATCTTTGGATGTTTTTTACAAAATTAATGGTTTAAACAATATCAGTAATGATTAACAAATTAAATTTTCCGGAATACCCGTTTTCATTGAGGGAAGGCAAGGCTGGAATTGAAATATTCGACGACCTTAGGCGGAAATTTATCAAATTAACACCCGAAGAATGGGTAAGGCAGCATCTGCTTAGATATATTATTATGGAAAAGAATTTCCCTGCAAGTTTGATTGCGGTGGAATATAGTTTGACCTATAATCAATTGAAGAAAAGATGCGATGCCTTGGTTTTTAATGTTCAGGCAAAACCCCTGGTGTTGATAGAATGTAAATCGGAAAAGGTGGAATTGAAACAAAATATATTGGAACAAATTGGACGTTATAACTTTGGACTGAATGTGCCCTATTTGCTTATAAGCAATGGCTTGCTGCATTATATGTTGGCCTGTAAATCGACAGCAGAGGGGCAAAAAATGGAATTATTAAGCGAAATTCCTACATTTGATGCCCTGTAATTTATCAATAAAAAACATCATCAACATAAACAATCATTATGAAATTAAATAAATTCGCAAACACAATGATGATTATGCTCATCATATTTATGTGTGAAAAAAATGTAAGTGCACAGCACAATATTCCGGTTTTCGGGAATCAAAATTTGCTGAATGGATACACAAAAGACATCACGGGAGAGGTGTGGCCCTATTATTCGTCGTCTCCCATTTTTGCCAAAGAGGCTCTGCTGACCAGATGCACCGACGGAAAAAAAACCATTAGTTGGGAAACTGAAAATGCCCCCGCAAAGCTGGATAAAGATTACTATTACTTTTATTGGCTTTCCGGTCATTCGAGCGGAACAAGCGTGGCGGTGAGCACTTTTAGTTTAAGTATTAACGGAACCAATTATCTTAGTTTTAAAATCCCCTTAAATGAAAAACCACCCCTCGTTTGGAATGTTTCGGGTAAAGATTCGGTTGCAGTTGTTTTTTCAGCAACAAAAACGGATGTTTGCAAAGATTTGTTTGGGGGGATGTATTTGAGAGTTCCGCGAAAACTTCTTACTCCCGGGAAGCCATTATACCTTTCGATTACGGGTAATGCCGAAAAAAGAAACGATTGGTTTATGGTTTTCAAATATAATTATTCTGAAAAAGTGCTTGTTAGGCCTACTCCTTTTCTCGTGTATACTGATAAAGGAATTAAGCAGCAAATTCAGTTGAGTGTGGATCATATTTTTCCTGAAATAAAACATCTGACGGTTATCATAAATAATAATACTATGGATTTTCCGGTTACAGAGGGCTCAAACGATGTTTTATTGCCGCTCGACACGGTGGTTAAACCAACGCAACTTCACATTATCGTAAAAAATGGTTCAACGGTGATTAAAGAATTTGATGTGTTGCAGTCGCCGGTTCAACATAAGGAGGTAGATATTATTGCCCATAGCCATAATGATATTGGCTATTCACATGTGCAGGAAGAGGTGATGAAAGTGCAGCAAAAGAACATAATGGATGCCCTGGATATGATTGACCGAACAAAAAATTTCCCCGATGGAAGTCGCTTTGTGTGGAACGAAGAAACCCTTTGGCCTGTGGAGTATTTTTTAAATCATGCCAATGAATATAATAAAGAACGCTTCATCAGGGCAGTAAAGAATAATAGCATTGCACTGTCGGCATTTTATGTGGGAGTGATGACGGGTTTGTGTTCGGCTGAAGAAATTCGTTGGATATGTGAATATGCTGTGTATTTAAAGAGCAAATATGGTTTCAACATCAACACGGCCATGTTGAGCGACATTCCCGGCATTAGTTGGAGCACGGTGGATGCATTGAACAATTCAGGCGTAAGTTATTTATCGAACGGCCCTAATGATGGCGAGCGTCTCGGAACTTTGTATCAGTATTTGGGCGATAAACCTTGCTATTGGAAATCGACGGATGGCAAGGGAAAGGTGTTGCTTTGGACTGCCGGTTTGGGCTATAGTGCTTTTCATTCGGTGCCCTTTGAAGAGCTTGGAAACAAAATGAAGGAAAAGTTGACCAACTATCTTGGCGTGCTCGACTCGTCGCACTATCCTTACGATATGGTTCAACTCAGATATACCATCAAGTCGGATAATGGTCCGTTAGACACCAATTTGAGCAATTTTGTGAGAGATTGGAACGCAAAGTATGCTTCGCCAAAACTGAATATTGCCAATGTGGGCGATATGATGAGTAGATTTGAAAAAAAGTATGGAAATACATTGCCTGTGCTCAGCGGCGATTTCACTCCCTATTGGGAAGATGGTGCATATTCCACTGCTGCAGAAGAGGGCGAAAACCGGATTTTGAGTGATAGGGTGGCGCAATTAGAAAAATTCGCTACGACGCATCCCGAAAGGCTTTTGCACAACAATTGGTTCTATGAAGCAAGAAAAAATGTGGTGATGTTTCACGAACATACCTGGGGCGCATGGAATAGCACCTCCGAGCCGGATG
>JBAWXL010000125.1:0-12741 GCA_037144095.1 Bacteroidota bacterium | reverse complement strand
CTCACACATAACTTATCGATCTCATTTCCTTCCCCCTTCATCCTATTCCCCTTCCTCCTAACCACCTCACTCATAACACATAATTCAAAACTTATAACAAAACACGTCAATCACAGCAAACACAGCAAACACTATGCTTGCGATTCCATTAAACAGAAAAAACACCTGATTCACTTTCGATAAATCATTTGAACTCACTTTGCTATGTTGCAATAAGATTAATACCGAAAATATGGTCGTTCCAATGTAATAAATATATCCCAAATGCGCCATCACTCCTGCGACAACAAAAAACATGATGCAAGCCACATGCAACACCATCGAAAAACGAAGCGATTTTCTAGTTCCAAGCCATGCCGGAATCGAATAAAGGCGATTTTCTTTGTCAAAATCCTCGTCTTGTAAAGCATAAATAATATCGAAACCGCTCACCCAGCACAACACACCAAAAGAAAACAAGATCGGTGCCACAGCAAAGCTGCCTGTAACCGCCAAATACGCACCAATAGGCGCTAAAGCAAGACCTAAACCCAGCACAAGGTGGCAAAACCACGTAAAACGTTTCGTGAAACTGTACCCTAATATAACCGACAATGCCACCGGCGAAAGAAAAAAGCATAAAATGTTGATATAATAGGTCGCCACAATAAAAATCAGCGAATTAATTACAGCAAACCAAACCGCAGCCCTCACTTCAATCACTTGCGCAGGAATTTCCCGCGAGGCGGTGCGAGGATTCAGCTTATCATACTTACGATCAGCAATCCGATTGAAAGACATTGCCACATTTCGAGCCGTAAACATGCAAAAGAGAACAAGCAAAAGCGTTTGCCACGAAAAGCCCTTCCCAACATCGCGAAAACCCAGGCTAAAACCCACCAGCGCAAAGGGTAAAGCAAATATCGTGTGCGCAAATTTCACCAAATTTGCGAAATCAATTATTTTTTTTGTGAGATATTTTGTCATCGTTCTTAATTTGTATTGCAATAAAAGATTAATTTTGAGGCTTACAAAAATAAGACTTATCTCGAAGCATGCGAATTTATTTTTTTCGTTTCATTCATTACGTTCAACATCTGATAGTTTCAAAAACAAGCTTCAGCATACATTCCCCATTTGTATGGAGCTTTTACAATGAGGTGTTACGTTCACGAATAAGCGTTGCAAATCAAATTTTAATTGAACAAAAGCGCGAAAAGTACCTTGCCGACACCTCCGAAGTGCGTCATTTCGATGTCGGAGCCTCATCAGACACTCCTACGGTTAAACATCTGCGCATAGCAGATATAGCAAAAACTTCCTTGAAATCGAAAAAGGAAGTCAAATTTCTCTATCGTTTGGCTAACTATTATCATTGCAAAAACATCATTGAATTAGGCACTTCGCTGGGAATAAGTAGTATGTATCTTGCATCAGCTTCCACTACTTCAACGGTTTATAGCCTCGATGCATCCACCCAAATTCAGCATCTGGCACGGCAAGCTGCCAGGCAAATTAAAATTTCTAACATTCAATTCATCGAAGGCAATTTCGATGCCGAATTGCCTGCTTTGTTAGATTCAATAACTACATTCGATTTCGCTTTTGTGGATGGAAATCATACCTATGATGCAACTATTCGCTATTTTCAATTGTTTAAGAAGTATGCATCAAACATTAGTTTTATCGTTTTCGACGATATTTATTGGTCGAAACAAATGAAACAAGCCTGGAAAGAAATAAAATCGGATGCAGCTGTCACCATTAGTATAGACCTGTATTCTATGGGTTTAGTTTTTTTTAGAAAAGAAAATACAAAACAACATTTTTCGTTTCGTATTTAATCGTAAATTTGTCCGTCAAAATAACATCATGAATCAGGAAATTATTCAACTCAAAGATTTAATCAAATTCTACAAAGTAGGCACCGAAGTGGTGAAGGCCCTGCAGGGAATTAATTTAAAGATATTTAAAAACGAATATGTTGCCCTTATGGGACCTTCCGGTTCGGGCAAATCAACGCTGATGAACCTTATCGGCTGTTTAGACACCCCCACTGGTGGGCAATATATCCTCAATAATAAGGATGTAAGTAAATTAGATGATAATAACTTAGCCGAAATTCGTAACAAAGAAATTGGTTTTGTTTTTCAGACCTTTAATTTGCTTCCACGTTCCACAGCTCTCGAAAACGTGATGTTGCCATTGGTTTATTCGGGTTACAGCAAAGCCGATCGCATGGAAAGAGCCTCGGAAGTGCTCAAAAGTGTGAATCTTACCGACAGAATAACTCATAAACCCAACGAACTTTCGGGCGGCCAACGCCAAAGAGTGGCAATTGCCCGGGCTTTGGTTAATAAACCTTCAATTATTTTGGCTGATGAACCTACTGGTAATCTGGATTCGAAAACTTCTGTTGAAATCATGGGATTATTCGAAGAGATTCATAAACTTGGGAATACCATCATCATTGTTACACATGAAGAAGATATTGCACGTCATGCCCACCGCATCATTCGTTTGAAAGATGGTTTGGTTGAAGTGGATGAGCTCAATCAGAACATTCGCAATATGAATTTTTATCAAACAGCAACAAGCATATAATTTCCACTATGAATCCCGAATGGAAAATATACACAAAGACAGGTGATAAAGGAGAAACCACACTCATCGGCGGACAAAGAGTTCCGAAATATCACGACCGCATTGAAGCTTACGGAACCTTAGATGAGCTAAATTCTTTTGTGGGTTTGTTGCGCGATTCAGTAGAAGAGGAAAATTTAAAAGATAAGTTGCTGATGATTCAAAATAATTTGTTTGTAGCCGAATCAATACTTGCAAAAGGGGAGGGGGAAGTGACCAGAAATCTGCCTCAGTTATCAGAAGCAGATGTTAATTTTCTTGAATTGGAAATTGACAGGATGAACGAAAGTCTTCCGGTGCTTTCTAATTTTCTGTTGCCTGGAGGTCATCCAATTGTTTCCTACAGTCATGTAGCACGCTGTGTTTGTCGACGGGCAGAACGTATTATTATTAGAGTTTCCGAAAGTTATCAGGTTCCTTCGCTCTTAATTCAATATCTCAACCGCTTGTCTGATTATTTTTTTGTGCTTTCACGCAAATTAAGTCAGGACTTGCAGGTTCCTGAAATTATCTGGAAGCCTTAATTACCCTTAATTAACAAGCTTGAACGATTTATTTTTTCTTTTATACATTTTAAAAGAAAACTACTTCCGTGAAAAAATTATATATTTGCAAACTTATTTTTATCACCCTCTCGAGTGCTAAACAATTAATAATCTATATCATATTAAGAAATGAACATTACGCTTCAAGACAAGGCAGAACTCAACAAAATCATTAAAATTGAAATCGTTCCTTCCGATTATCAAGAGCAAGTAGAAAAAGTTTTAAGGGAACATCAAAAAAAAGAATCTATACACGGTTTTCGTCCGGGTAAAGTTCCTTTTGAATTATTAAAAAAGAAGTATGGAAGAGCTGTGAAAGCCGACGAAGTTATCAGACTAATTGATACGTCATTGACGTCATATTTAGAAGATAATCATATTGAATATTTATTTCAACCAATGACTTATCACGAAAACGACTCTGAAATTGATTTTGATCAACAAGATTCATTCGAATTTATGTTTGAAATTGGAATAAAACCTCAATTTGAAATTGAATTGAATAAAAGTATAGAAGTGGAATATCCTGAAATAATTGTTGAAGAAGATGTAGTTGAAAGATATTGCGAAGACATTCAACGCCACAACGGACATTTCCACACTCACGAACAAGCTTCAAAGGGAGATGTAATTCTCGGTGAATTATATGAATTGAATGAAGATGGAGAAGCTTTAGTTGATGGAATAAAGAATGAAGCTTATCTGATTACAAATTATTTGACTGATGAAGGCTTAAAGGTTTTCGTTGGAGCAATGAGTGGTGATGAAGTATTGTTCAATCCTGCCAATTGTTTTAAAACGAAAGAACAGATTGCAACCTTCTTGAAAATTGATAAAGAAAAAGCAAAAACAATTTCGTCTGATTTTATGCTAAAAGTAAGTGAAATTAAATTCTTGCATGCAGCAGAGTTAAATGAAGAACTTTACGAAAAGGTATTTCCCGGAGAAGGTATTGCAAATGTTGATGATTTTAAAGTGCGATTGAGCAAAAACATTTCGTATAACTATGCAAATGAATGCGAACAGTTGTTTAACTTTAATGTTCAGCGAAAACTAATAGAAATAACCAATCTTCCTGTTCCGGCAGAATTCATCAAACGATATCTTCTCGAAAGTAAAGATTTCAATTTTACTGCTGAAGAATTAGGAAAAGATTTTTCTCATTATCTTACTTCATTTCGTTGGCAGTTAATTGAGAATAAATTAAACAAACAATACAAAATTGAAGTAACAGAAGAAGAAGTAAGAGATTTCGTTAAGTTTAATTACATTATGCCTTATTTTGCCCATCAGCAGTGGGCTCCTGAAATGGGAGAGTTTCTTGATAAGTTAACAGATGATTATATGAAGAAAAAAGATGAAATAAAAAATGTTTACGAAAAGATTTTTGAACAAAAACTAATTGATGAAATACGCAATAATATAACTTTAATAGCTAAGGCATATACTTATGATGAGTTTAATGCCCTGATAGCAACAAATAAAATGGACTATGGAAAATGAATTTAAAAAATATGCTACTAAACATATTGGAATTAGTAGCTTAAATTACGAAAGATATACTTCTCAGGCAAAAAACTATATTTCGCCAACAATTATTGAAGAACGTCAGTTGAACATCGCTACGATGGATGTTTTTTCGCGTTTGATGATGGATCGCATTATCTTTTTGGGTGTTCCGATTGATGATTATGTAGCCAATATTATTCAGGCACAACTCCTCTTCCTCGAATCAGTAGATCCCAAGAAAGATATTCAGATTTATTTGAATACTCCGGGGGGCTCTGTGTATGCTGGATTGGGGATTTACGATACCATTCAGTATATAACACCTGATGTGGCTACTATTTGTACAGGCATTGCTGCTTCGATGGGAGCTGTCTTATTATGTGCCGGCACAACAGGGAAACGTACTGCATTGAAACATTCACGCATTTTGATTCATCAACCGATGGGAGGTGCCGAAGGGCAGGCTTCTGATATTGAAATTACGGCACGCGAAATTCAAAAGTTAAAAAAAGAGCTTTATGAAATCATTGCCAATCATTCAAATCAAACCTATAAAAAGATTTGGGCTGATGCTGATCGTGATTATTGGATGACGGCTGATGAAGCAAAAGCATACGGAATGATTGATGAAGTTCTTCATAGAGGGAAAACCAACGGACATGGCAAAAAATAAAAATACTTGTTCTTTTTGCGGCAAAACAGATAATGAAGTAAACATGCTGATTTCAGGCATGGATGCTCAAATTTGTGATTATTGTCTTGAACAGGCACAATCAATTGTTGAAACCAATACTGAATATAAAAAAAAGTCAGGTTCAGCAAAACAAACGGTAAAACAACCCGATAAACTTCCAAAACCGATTGAAATAAAAGAGTTCTTAGACCAATATGTAATTGGTCAGGAAGAAGCAAAAAGGGTGATTTCTGTTGCGGTATATAATCATTATAAACGCATTGCACAACCTTTTGATTCGAAAGATAAGAATGATGTTGAAATTGAGAAATCGAATATCATTTTAGCCGGAGAAACCGGAACAGGAAAGACTTTGTTGGCTCGTACCATTGCTCGTATCCTTCATGTGCCTTTTTGTATTGCTGATGCTACCGTTCTTACTGAAGCCGGATATGTGGGAGAAGATGTAGAGACCGTGCTTACTCGTTTGCTTCAGGCTTCTGACTATAATGTTGAGTTAGCCGAAAAAGGGATTGTCTTTATTGATGAATTGGATAAAATTGCCCGCAAAAGTGATAACCCTTCCATCACACGTGATGTTTCAGGAGAAGGTGTGCAACAGGCTTTGTTGAAACTTTTAGAGGGTGCTGTGGTTAGTGTTCCTCCACAAGGAGGCAGGAAACATCCCGAGCAACGAATGATACAGGTAAATACTCAAAATATTCTCTTTATTACCGGTGGTGCCTTTGATGGAATTGAAAAGAAGATTGCTTCGCGAATTAATGCACATGTTTTAGGTTTTAAGAAAGACGGAGAAGTTGAAAATATCGACAAAAACAATCTTTTGCAATACATTGCTCCACAGGATTTGAAGAGTTATGGATTAATTCCTGAACTGGTTGGACGTTTGCCTGTGCTGACTTATCTTGAGCCATTGGATAAAGTTGCATTAAAGCGCATCCTTACAGAACCCAAAAACGCTTTGGTGAAACAATTTATCAAACTGTTCGATATGGATGGTATAAAATTGACTTTTGAGGAGGGTGCTTTGGATTATATGGTGGAAAAAGCCATTGAATTTAAGCTGGGTGCACGTGGGTTGCGTTCAATTTTGGAAGCAATACTGACAGATGCTATGTTTGAATTGCCTTCCGAATCTTTGAAGAAGAAAAAAGAACTTTCGATAACGGCTGAATATGCTGAAAGAAAGCTAAGCAAAGCTAAATTAGCCAGATTGAAAGCAGCATAATCTGAAAAAAGAATTTTCATGAAAAGAAAGAAAACAATTTTTCTAAAATCCTTCCCCGATTTGTTTAAAGCCCAACTTGCTCAGGGTTTATTAGAATCACATGGGATAGAAGCTATGTTGATGAACACAAATTTCTCCATGTTTAATCCTATTTTTAAAAAATCTATTGACGGAATTCAGATGTATGTGTTTGAAAAAGACTATGCGCAAGCTAAAGTTCTTTTAGAAAGTGAACCTCTTGAGATTGATGAGAATGAAATACTTGAGATTGACGAATAGTTTTACATTTTATTCCTCAATAATAAATTTGCCCTTCCCAACTATATTTTCGTTGCTCTGCAATTGAAAAAAATACATCCCGCTTTTCATTGCGGAATTGTCGAGTTGCAGCGTATTGCCATGTATTTCTGTTATTTTCCTAACGATTTCTCCTTTGATGTCGTAAATTGTCATCGAAAGAGTTTTGTTTTCTATATTAGGGAAGCTAAAGTTGGTATTATTCTTCGAAGGGTTAGGGAAAACCTCTATTAAGGAACTTGTTTGTTGCGAATTTTCTATTCCTGCAAGGAGAAATTTGATGCGAAATGTCATATTATAATTCACTGCGCCATACATATCGTTTGGAATATCCACTTCAATGTGAAGATAATGTTTCCCATCGAAATGTTCTTCTACATGAACCACCAAATTATAAGGTCCTGAAGAATCAATTACTGAAAAATTGGTAAGACTTCCGCAATAGGAGGGAAGCAGCACCGGAGTATAGATGCGGGTATTGCTATAATGAAATTTATCCCAAACAGGCCAAAATCCATCCGGCTTATTAAAGGTTAAATGAATGTCGAGGGTGTTGGGATTTAAAGAATCGAGCGTTGTTTTGGTGATATTTAATGAATCAGAATAATTATTTTGATAAGGATTGAAGAGTGGATCGCCAAAATAGATTCGATTGGCTTTTCCGCCCAGCATATAGCATGCACCTGACCAGTCGTCGGGATTAAAACTTCCCGAACTGAGCACATCGCAACCAAAACCAACGCCTCCTTGTGCATAGATTTCTAAATTTGGAGCATTTCCTAAAAATCCCATCACCACTCCATCGTTCGAACGTTTCTGAATATCGCCCAAAGGCTCGTGATAAAGGAAAGCATTGTAGACATCTTCTCCCTGATCGTTGGCATTGTTGGCACCACAAGGTGCAAAATAGCCTGTAATGCCTGTTTTAAGCATCGAAAGTGCAAAACTAAACGTATCGCTCATCGTATAAAATTCAGTAAGCCCCTGGGTATCGCCAAAAGTTGCGGCAATGTCGCCTTCAACCATCACCTTTTTTGTTTCACCTGAATGACAAGCACCATTAAAGGCAACTGCCGGATATAGATTCAAAGTTGCCATATCATAACTTGTAAGTCCTGCGCGTGCGTAAGCCGGATTTTCAATTTTTGTTGAATCATAATTCCAAACAGGTGGATTTGGATTGCTGTTTCCCCCTGTAAAAAGCCATAGCATGTGTGGATCGCCATTATAACCTATATCCAATATCTTATTATTCATCATATAGCTGGTGTTTGCCATAAAAAAATCGTGACCGGTGTTCGTATCATTTGTTTCAAGATAAATACTATTTGCTGAAGGCGGGTTCAGGTAAGCCATATAAGCGTTTGCGCCCGGAAAAACATAATTGAGAGACGAAGCAGCATAGCCCCCGATACGCAGGGGATAGTCTTTTATGTTATGCGTATCGGCATAAATTATTCTATTCACAAAATCGAGAGCGTCCTGAGCCGTGGCGCCCGTAATATAGCCGTAAGCGAAATCACTAAATGGGTCGCTGTCCAACTGTGTGCTCATCATCAGAAACTGACGAACAAAATTGATATAAAGTTCCGTCGGTTTTATAACAATTGCCACATAACGCGGCGAAAGTCCCACTAACGGTGCTAAAAGTCCGTAGATATTGTTTGCATTGAACGTCACAACTTGAGCGTTTCGATAGTCGCGCAAAGCCCTGACAGGCTGAAACCATGCATCAGTTGTGTCACTTATGGTCGTAACGATAACATAGTTTGAAGTTTGTGCTTTTGTTTTATTTGCAGAAAACAAAAGGCAACTTAAAGCCAATAAAATGATTATTTTTTTCATGATGATGCTGATTTAATATCAATGTAAAATTACTAATAATTATTTTAATTGAAAGAATTCCTAAAAGATTTGCTGTTGATTTGCTGAAAAAATGGTTGCCACAGATTCACAGATTAGTTTTCTGAAAGAATTTGCTTTATACAAACCAATCAGAGAATCTGTGGCTACGTTTATTTTATTTCCGAATAAAACCTTTTCAAAATTCTATTCAAATTTCTCAACATACACCGAAAGCCCTTTTGTCATACCCGGGCAAAAGCGGATGGATTGCTGCTCGTTTTTATAGTAATCGCACATGTGTTCAGAAGCAATCCACTCATAGTTCAGCGCTTTGGCGGTATAGCCATAAATTTCCAACTTATTTTTATTCTGCTCATAAAATTCAACTGCCACAGTGCGTTCCGAGTCTTTATAGAGATAAACCACAAGTTGTGTTTTCGACAAATATTTTATGTAATAGCACATTTCGTTGGTCGAATCAATCGTAAAATCGGCAGTCAGTACATTTTTCAGGTTTTGATGGGTGGGTTGTTTTTCGAGAATGAGATAAGCCATCTTTATTTTTGCATCAAATTCTTTTTGAAGCTGATTTTGTGCTTTTGCAAAAAGAAATATCAGCATAAAAAGCACAGAAAAGAGAATATGTTTTGTTTTCATAATGATTTGATTTTGATTTAAACACTACAAAAATACAAAAAATACTTTTTATTTAAGATTTGAGATTTATAAGTTATGTTATTTAGTAAAGTAAAGTCTCCTGTTTTTTACCACAATAGAATCATAGAAACATAGGTTTCACATCGATTTTCTTACATGATTCTTCTATGTGAAATTCTATGTTTCTATTGTGCTTATGTGGTTCCAACAAAAAATAAAACTTGACTAAACGACATTGATTTAAGATTTATTGAAATCGAAACCCCTTTTCCCTTGCAATTTCAGGGACAAATGATGATTTTTGTTTTCAGTTTCACAACATCATAAAAGGCTTCGAGTTCCTGGTTGTGCATACTGATGCAACCCCAGGTGAGATTTTGCGTACCATCGGCAACCCAATCGCCTTTCCAGCCATGAATCACAATTTTGCCCCCAAGTTTGCTGTTCGAAGGCGGAATTTCTTTCCTGTTATAAGCCGAAACGATGGCATCTTTCTCTTTTTGATTTATCAAATGCTTATTGAAGCCCTTTTGTGCATCATATTTGTTCGGATAGCTAATGCGCAGGGTGCGCGGACCCAGAAATTCGGCAAAATCGCCCGAAAAAGGTCCTTTTTGTTTCTCAACAATATAATATTCGCCTTCGGGAAGTTTCAAATCGCCTTCTCTTTCTTTGGGTCCGATGGGCTTCTGACTCAGTGCAATCTCGAATTGCTTTGCCATTTGCCCATTTTTATAATAATACATCCGATATTGGCTTTTCAGCGCAATAATAATTTCACTTTCATTGGCCGGACAAGTGCTCGAGCGGTGATTATCGATAAATTCTTCGGGATTTTCATAGTTTTCTTTCACCCATGCCACACTTTTATCGTGCGATGAAGGCCAATAGGTGAGCTCAAACTTTTCCATTTTCGCCTTTCTGATTTCGAGATGCAGATGTGCCGGATAGCTTCCGCCGCCTGTGCCAATATGCCCAATCAAAGTTCTTTTTGCCACATAATCTCCTTTTTTCTTTTGCAAATCAAGCAAATGTGCATACACCGAAAAACAAGTTCGGAGGCTGCCATTTTCCAAATAAATATGTTTTATCAACACCACATTGCCCC
Source organism: Bacteroidota bacterium (assembly GCA_037144095.1). GTDB lineage: Bacteria > Bacteroidota > Bacteroidia > Bacteroidales > CAIXTV01 > CAIXTV01. The sequence goes on along the minus strand of JBAWXL010000125.1, from coordinate 2,236 downwards.
AGGGAGCGCCACAATCTTTTGCCTCTTCAACCCAACCGCGCGAAATGGAATACACAGGCTGACCCAAATCGGTATTGCCTCCACCGCTGCCGTTCAAATCGATGCCCGTGTGAATTCCAAGCTTATATTCGGCAGCAAAAGCCGTCGAATTGTACCAACTGTCATAAGTTTTTCCATCCGTAAGCGAAACATAACTTCCCTTTCCGTCGCGGTTTCCCACGGGATAGTCGAATCCATCGCTTAGGCAAGTGTCCATGAGCAAAGCCATCTTATCAGCAGCCTTTTTGTCGTCGGCCCCCTGTTTTTTGCCCTCCATCGAACCACAAGAAACAGAAACCACCACTATGGCGACCAATATTTTATACACATTCATTTTTAAAAGCGATTGATTTAGGAGATAATAACGTATGTGGGGTGGCGATTTATTGTATGAGTTTTTAATTTATTCGATATTTGGTTTGAGGAGTGGATTTTTATTGATTTAGGCGAAAAATATTGCCATTTAGATTTGACAATTTTCGGAAAAAATTCAAATCGAATAGCCCGGCAAGCCTAAAATAAGGAAAATTGATGAGATAATCATTTTAATATACAGAAAATGAATTAGATATATATAAAAATATCAATAATTAGATGTTCTGAAACCCACGGATTTATTTATAAACCTGCCATTCGTCGGAAAAGAAACGGCAGTTTTATTTATAAATCAGCCATTCGTCGGAAAACTAAAGGCAGTTTTATTTATAAATAGACCATTCGTCGGGAAAGAAACGGCAGTTTTATTTATAAATCAGCCATTCGTCGGAAAACTAAGGGCGGTTTTATTTATAAATCTGCCATTCGTCGGGCAAGAAAAGACTGTTTTATTTATAATTCAGCCATTCGTTGGGCAAGAAACCGCTGTTTTATTTGTAAATCTGTCCTTGCTAAACTATGAAAATATCTCTTTCGAAAAAAAAATGTGCTTCGCCGAAAAATTAAAGTAGCTAATATTTAGTAGATTAACAAGTGTCGAAAAAAAAATCAGCAGAAAATAAAAATAAACATGCTTTTAATTCAATTAATTTTCGTAATATTGCCCAAGTTTATTTAAATATATTCTCTATTATTAAAATTTCAAACTTAGAAAAATAATTTATCATGAGTTACGTTCGTGAATTGCCTACTTCCGACGATGGAAGAGATGCTGCCATGAGCACAGCAAAACAAAGAAAAGACGACCCGAATACGACTAACATTTTGTCACAAGCAAATTCTGACAATTTAGATATTCGTTATCCGCTTTTACTGCAAAAAATTTCTATTTTCCAAAGCTCAGAGCAAACCTATCGAAATTGCGTGATTAATTTTGATAAAAAGATTGTCAAAATTAAACATAAGAGTTCACATGGTTTGCAATTGGTTAGATTCAAAATAGTTGACGAGGATGCCGGTTGGGACCTCAGCACCTACAGCTATTATATGCTTCCAAAAGATGGCCATTTGCCGCCCATGGGCACTGAAGATGAAATAATTCAGATGGCAAAAAACTTTATTAATGGCGAAACTGCACGCATTGGAGATGGCGGCATAGCTTTGGTTGATATTAAAAAAGTGGACGTGGCTGCTATGTTAGTCGAATTAAATGCTTTGCGCCTGGCTAAACAAGACGCTTTAGATGCTATGATTCAAGCCCAAATGGATTTGGCAGAAGAACGCGCCCTTGTCGACAAACTGATTGAAAGCATGTGGGGCGACATCGAACATGCTTCACAAGATATGCCCAAATCAACTGCTCATGAGTTTAATATGACCTGGGGAATGAAATTTAGTCATGTTCCTGACGCAGGCATCGTAAATATTAAAACTGAAGACTTTGATACACACGAAATCATCATTGGCGTGAGCCTTCGCATTGGTTCGCCCAAAGGAAAAGGAGGCGCCAAAGGATCAAGCAATCAATTTGGGGTGGATTCAATTGAGACTTTAAACCTTGGCGATACGCATCTGATTGCCACACATCTTGTATACAACGACACCATTGTGCCCATTAAGGTTGAAGAAGGAAAAGCCATCAACATTACGGTGAAAATGAAGAAAAAAAATCTTGATTAAATAGATTTGAATTGAATTGATGAAAACAAAAAGGCTTGCCAGTGGTGAGCCTTTTTAATTGACAATAGAAAATGGAGAATTGACAATATGTCCATGCATAAATGACGTTGACCTTTTTCAATGCAAATTTATACATTTATTT